>CACYBR010000029.1 GCA_902772705.1 uncultured Planctomycetota bacterium | reverse complement strand
CCCCAAAGCATATCGCAGTAGTTATATCCAACAACAGCGCACATTACGTCAGACAGAAGAACTGCCAAAATCCAGAACAAAGTAGATAACGCCATCGTGAAAGCTCCCTCCTTAATGTTTTAAGCTCTATTATGGAGCAAAACAGCGCCGGCGACAATTGTCCGCGGTTTCAGAACAGTCCGTTTTTTAAACCGCTTTTGTTGAAAGGAGGGAGAGCGCGCCTTATAATGTCTTCGTCTGAGGGAAGCTACAACCCGGTAAAGATTGGCGTTCACACGCATTAAGACGAGGAAAGTCATGACGTTAGACAAAGAATCTGTTTCGGAACAGGCGCAAGAACGTCCGTCAACGTGGTTGGATCGTTTGACCTTGACGACGGTCGAGCAACGTGGCGTGATGGCGCTCGAAGCTCCTCTTGTAATTTTTACGGCCTTTGTATTGGTTGGCGTCTGTTGTCTTATCCTTGGCGTTGTCTTAAGCATTATTCAGTTTGTCATATCGGTTTTTTTCCACGGACCGCTCGTCCTTCATTGGCTGTATTTCGCGGCGGGAATCCTGCTCTGGATTGTCGGATTCTTGATTTGCGGCGTCAATTTGTATATCGTCCTGAAGTATAAAGGAGTCTGGAGACGACCGGCGGAGGCGAGGTCCGAGAATCGGCCAAGTTTACTCCCAGGTTTCCTCGGAGCCTTTAGTCTGATCTTCGGAGCGTTTTTTTTGCCGCAGCGCTTGCCGCGATGATGAAAACTTTCCCGGTGATTTCGACGTCTTATCCCGTCGACGTCGCGACTTTCAATAGTTGCGTCTATTACGTCTCCAGAAACATATGGGGATTGGTCCTTTTGGACGTCTCGGCTACGGCGTATATTTTCTGCGCGGCGTTGGGACTCGTCGAATGGTTTTTACGTTTTCCCGGCAGGGCGTTGAACTTTATTGGAAAACGCTTCCGTCCGAAAGCGAACGAACCGACCTCTCCAGAGGCGAACGAGTAAGGCGACCGGGTCGTCGCGCGTCATATTCACGACGGATTATTTCCGGCGTTTTTGGTCCTGACGTAAAAAAACTTGACTTCAGAGAAAGCTCCGATTACAATTCCGTCCGTGGTTTTCGAGAAACCCATTTAAATTCAAGATATTGTGCTTTAGCGTAAGGGGGTAGAAGAAAGATGAATAAGATCGTGGAACAGATCCTCTCGATCATGAAAAGCAATATGGACGAGTATCTGCCGGACGTTCCTTCGGATCAGTATGAAGAATCCGGGAAGGTTTACTATATGAACGGGCGGAACGGCACGGAGTTTGAATGGCACGTCAATAATTGTTTGCCCTCCTTTATGGTCTTCTATGACGACGAGGATAATCTTGGCGCGGCTAAGCTGGTCGTTAATACAGACGGAGAAGCGTCGCTGTTTCTTTACGGCGATCATGGGAAAACCGCAGTGAAGGAAATCAAGACGTCTTTAGACGTTGAAAAGACGGAATTGTTAAAACTCGCGGTCTGTCTTAGTCGTAACGCCGACGACGAGGAGATTTGGGACGCGGCGATCGACAGGATCGACTCCGATTACGAGCCGGACGACGAAGAGATTGCCGAATTCAATAATGGCGACGAAGATTTCGAGGATTTGTGCGACGTTAAGAGTATTTTGGAAAAGGCGGCGCTTGTTTCCAAAAAGATTACAGAAGGCGGCTGGAAGGTCGGCTACCTGATTCGCGAGGACCCTGAAGACGAAATCGACAGCGGTTGGCAGTTTTTTGCGGGAGATGAAGACGACGATTATGTCGAGCAGGAGAGCAACGTGACTGTGTGCTCCGTCGGCGATATTGTCAAGCTTGATCCTGCGCTGATGAGCGTTATCGGGAGCGAGCCCGGTGTGGAATTTGTTCGCGTCTCGTCAGACGAGTTTGAGGAAGACGGCGAGCAGGATCCGTACATGGAGAAGTGGAAGGAGTGAGGACGACCTCTGGCGGTCGTAAAACGAGATTATTTGAGTTTCCGGCGTTGGCAAGGGGCGCTATTTGTTGAAGAAATTCACGATAGGGTCGTCTTTCCAACT
This sequence comes from uncultured Planctomycetota bacterium, assembly GCA_902772705.1. Taxonomy (GTDB): domain Bacteria; phylum Planctomycetota; class Planctomycetia; order Pirellulales; family Thermoguttaceae; genus RUG369. Next base: position 844 of record CACYBR010000029.1, on the reverse strand, counting down.
CGGTCGCGCTTCTGATCTTAATCTCCGAGACGTGGTAAAGGCAGGCGGCGGTTCTAACGGATCGCCGTTTTTTTCACGTTGACGCGCCGCGCGTGACGAAAACGTTCGAGGCGCGTCCAGACCGTTTGCGCGACGTTAGCCCAGCATTTTTTTTAATTCTTTTCTAACTTTATCCAGATCGCTGCAAGTCAAGACTGGAATCAGGGCGTTGATTTCATCGACGCTTTTGTCCCACCATTTAAGCTCGAGCAGAATTTGAATCAGTTCGTCGTCAAAGCGTTTGCGAAGCGGCTTGGCGGGGTTGCCCGCGACGATCGTATAGGGCGCGACGTCGCTTCCGACAACGCTGTTTGCTCCGACAATGGCGCCGTCTCCGATATGAACGCCGGGAAGAATGGTTGCGTTTTGACCGATCCATACGTCGTTGTCGATAACCGTGTCGCCTTTAAACGGCATTTCTGACGCTGACGGCGGTTCCATATCCCACCCTTCCAGCGTGTAAAAGGGAAACGTTGACACGGCGTTCATCTGATGATTTGCGTCGTTCATAACAAACTCGACTCCTGCCGCGATTTGACAAAACTTACCAATGACGAGCCTATCTCGGCTCCAGGGATAAAGATGCGTTACGTGACTTTCAAATTCTGAATCGGCGATATAGGTAAAATCGCCAACGACGATTTGAGGATTGGCGATCGTGGGCTTGACGTAGATTTCTCTGTCATATCCGGCGACGGGATGTACGACGTTTGGATCAGGCTTTTTTCCGTTCTTCATATTAAACAATTCCCGTAGACTCCGAATCTACCGAGGCGCCCCGGCGTTGCGGCTGGCAATTCGTTTG
>CACYBR010000028.1 GCA_902772705.1 uncultured Planctomycetota bacterium | reverse complement strand
ACGCGGTTACTTTATACGGCGACGGAACGTCGCGCGAACGCCGACTCTCGCCTTTCTGGGAATATTCTGATTTTTTAGAGTTTATGGAAAACGAGTTTGAATTTGAGGGGTCGCCAGAAGAATTTCAAAGGAGCATGTCGATCTTCCGTTCTATTCGCGTCGACAGAACCGAATGGGACGCCACGCTTCAGAACCGCCTGAACGCCCTGAGTTCAGCCCGGCGAGAAAAACTTCTCCTTCAGACCCGGCAAATGCGCGACGATTATTTGAACCGGCGGGAAACGTATCGGAACCAGAGAATCGAAGGAGAATTACGTCCCCAATATGTTTCTGAGCTCGAAGACTCCTCTAAGGACTCGTCGTTCAAAACGGTTTTACGTTATGGTTTCAACGGTTATGGCGTGATGGGGGAAATCTGCTTAATTCTCGCGTTTGTCGGCTCGTTTTTTTACGCGAGGCAAACGGCGCGTCGCAGGAATCGGAAGGAATTTCGTCCCTTGACGGGAATTCTCGTCGGAATAATTGTCGCGCTTGTCGCGTCATGTTACGACGCGACGAGCCTTGCCGACGGAATCGTTCGATACGACCTTTGTTTTCGACCAATCTTCGGCGCCGTCGGGGGATACTGGGGCGCGCTCCTCTATCAAGTTCTGGAAAAAGACCCTTCTCTCCTGAAATCAAACGAATAGCTCCTCGTCAATCGTTCGAGGCAGTCTTGACAAGAGTTCATTAGTCGATACGCCGATATTATTGACTCCGGGCAACTTAAAGCAAAAGTTTCAATCCAACTGAATCATTGAAACGAGTCATTCCCATGAAAGTTTTCGTTCGTTTGTTAAGACGTTGTTCCTGGTCGCCGCGCGACTGCAAGGCGGAACGATCTCATAACCGCTTGATTTCAAACAAAGTGAGAATTACAATGCTCTCGCAGGGGGCGGAGAACCGCCCCTTAGGGTAGAACGATCGCAGCATGATGTGTTTTTCGAACCGTCCTTAATACATAAATTTGGACTTGATTAACGTTCAAACAATCCCCATCGCCGTTATCACGGGGCGTCCCCTTCCGATCCTGCCAGTGGAAGCCGGGGAGGTTGCCAGAATCGGCGATACAGGTCAATCTGATACAGACAATCCGTCTTTGCGAAAGCCAGAAAGCTCGGAAGATCGACGTCGTCGATATGGACTCTTACCTCGGACGTATTCTGTGTTCCTATCCAGGTCCGGCACAGGTAGACGCGCTTTGCGTTTCGAGCGCTCCGCAGGGAATGGATCAGCTGCGAGAGCGCTGAAAGCTCTTCGTCGTCCGCGTTTCCGCCGCCAAAAGGCGAGTCGCAGTCGCAAAGATGGGACGTCGCGCGGAACTCGAGGCCTCCCCGTTTAATGGATCGGCTCAGTTCCTCCTTCGTACCCGGTCGGAGGGAAAAACGAGCGGTCGCGGTCAGTCTCCTGTAATCCTGCGGCGAAACGTCCTCGTTGATCGCGCCGTAGAGCAAATAACACATACAATAACCTCTCCCTTTTCAGACAGTCCGCAAAACACGCCGTCCGGTATTGTCGTCTCCATTTTGCCAATATCAAGCGCTCACGGGCGTTTCAAAAACTGCGCCTGCGAGCCTGAAAACGCGCTCCTTTTTCCCGAAAAGATCGGGGACGCCGTTTCCCGCGCCCTTTTCTCAGAGAAATCAGCCTTCGGCCAATCGCGAAGTAAAGGGGCCGAAGACGGCGTCGACGCGCATACTTTCGTCTTCCGACGTCAGATAATAGATCTTGAACTTCGCGCCGCCGGCGTACGCCTTCGCGACGACGTGTCCCGAACGCGCGACGAGATATTTGCCCCAGCCCGCCTTTTCCGCCTGCTCCGCGCGAGCCGCCGGGCACGCGACGGGACAGATCAATCTCACGCCAGGATAGCCTGTCGCGGAATCGTCTCCCATCGCCTCGAGCGCAGACGTTCTGAGATGACCGTCCTGCCAGACGTTCACGAGATACGCGCGCGCACGGACGGCGGTCGTGAACCCGCGCGTCATGCTGCCGCGGCTCGCGTGATGATTCGCCTTGCAGACGTCCTGCGGGCCGATCGCCCGGGCAATCGCGCTTTCGAAATCGACGTCCCCGGCGACAATCGCGTTCATGACGTCGCCGCCCGTAAAAAAACGGTACGGTCCGTATCGAAACGCGATTCCAAGACTCTGCGTGTTCTCCAGTTCCGACCGAACGCCGCCGAGCCCGTTCTGTTCGATCAGATCGACGGTCGCCGTCCCCTTTCCCGTCCAGACCAGCCCGTTCCCGCACACGTTGCGCGT
>CACYBR010000027.1 GCA_902772705.1 uncultured Planctomycetota bacterium | reverse complement strand
GAAAAAGCGGCGAAACGGATAACGCTCGTTTCGCCGCTTCGTTGTTAAAAGGCGTCTCTGGCTTAGAGCTTAGGAGCCTGACGAATTAGAACGGGAGCTTCCCAATCCTCTTTCATCTCGCGTGGCAACGCGTAAACTCGCCCGTCTTTTGTGGAAAAACGGAGCGTTGAGATCGATTTTTCCCGACCGTTTCCCTCCGCCCAGAATGCGTAGAAATCAGGCGACGCGTCAATGGTTCTGCGTGGAAAACACTGATTAACAGCGCTGTTTTCTGTGAGTTGATACTCTTTTGTCCACGTTTTGCCATTGTCGCGGCTGATCCACTGGGAAATCTCTCCGCCAGTGTTGTACGCCTGAGGTCCGTCTTCGAAGGAACCGACAAGACGGAGAACGCCTGAATCCGCTTCTTCGGGATAGATCATCGCGTATTCATAATTGTTGTCGACTTCTGTCACGGTGGAGAAGTTCCATTCTTTACCGTTCCAGCGAGCAACGCAGAAATGACGCGGTCCCATTTCCGGACCCGACTCGAATCCCTTGCTGGTAACATAGGCGACGATCGGATAGCCGTTAGCGTCATACGCCAGATCAGTAATGTAGACGTTAAGCTCTTCGTTCTCATAATTGCGCGCCAACGCGGGTGAATCCGATTTTAAAAGCGGAAGTTCCAGCGGCGTTCCTTCGACGGAGCGCCAGGTTTTACCCAGATCGGTCGACTCCATGTAGTAGAGGTTGGTACGCCAGTTTAGTCCAACGCCGCGATTTCCTTTGGGCTGGGCCGGGTGATAATTGAACGCCGTGCCGATCTTGACGGAGGGTTTGCCGTCGCTCGCTTTTTGATCGACGCGATAGTGAACGCAGGCGTTCTGATAGTGACCGATTTCCATAGCGGCGAGCGGCGTCCATTCGCTCCACTGGACGCCGTTTTCGCTTGTCATAAACGCGAGGATACGCTGTACTTTCGTCTGCGGATCGACGTTGGCGACGAGTTTGCGATCATAGGTCGTAAAGAAGGTAAAAAAACCTCGTTGAGGCACGTTTCTTACCTGCACGTAGGAGAAATTGGTCATTGGGACAGGAGTTCCGTCGACCAGTTTGGTAGGTTCGACGAGTTGGAATTCCGAAACGTCGTATGGTCGGACGCTCCTGTGAATGAACGAAGGACGGGAAGTTCCGTGCGACGTCGAGAAAACCCAGATATAACCGAACTCGTCCACCGACATGACGGGATTGTCGTGAGCGTCGTCTGTTTTCTTATCGAGGAGAATCGTTGGGCGGGAAACCTTTTTCGTTTTATGGTCGAAGACGCCAACCTCATGCCATAACGTTTTTTCTTCCGGATCGAAACCTCCATAGCAGAAAAACGTTTTATCGACTTCCGGACGATAGACGGAGAACGGATAGTGGTTTGCCGGATATGTTCCAAGTCCGCCGGAATACTTGTAGACGTATTCGTTGTTAAGCTTCTGGTTGAAATACCAAACGCCGCGGTATCCGGAGTCAACCCTGTTGAGCAACGGGTTGGCGTTGAACTCGCGGCGTTCGGCTCCAAGGGATTCTCCGATGGACGCGAGAGTTTTTCCGTCTTTCGAAAGACCAGAAGCGTTCCAGCAGGCAACGCGCGATTCTTCAACGGCACGAGCTCCAGACCTGTAAACGGCGGCAACCTCGTCGTCGTTGAGCGTTCGATTCCAAAGGGCGACGTCGTCGAGTTCGCCTTTGAAAGAACGTCCTCCGTCTGAAGTTGCGGCGCCTATGAGCAACGACGCGCCGTCAAACGCGCTGGGTTGAAGCGTCGTCGACATTGGGGTTTGCCTGGCAAGTTCGCCGTTAATATAAACGCGGATCGTCGTTCCGTCGTAGGTTCCGGCATAATGCGTCCACGCCCCGCGTTTTGGGGCAGGCGCCAGCGCGTAAGCGTATTTATTGGAGGCGCGTTCGCTTTCGACAAGCATCCGCGTCGCGTTGTTATAGATGTAAAACGTGAAGAATTGGTTGGGTTCTCCGATCCCGAGTATTCCCTGGGATTCGCCTGGCGTCTGCGTGTTGACCCACGCCGCGACGGAGAATTCCGGGAGCGTCATAGACCCCTGAGGAAGCGCGACCGCATAAGAAACGCCGTTCTCGAACGGGATTCCATTCTGGGGCGGCGTTTGGGCTGGAAAAGCGGACGTCGTGAGTATGACCCAGAGAAAAACGATTGACGAAACGAACAGCGTTGTAATTGTCTTCATGGCGTGTCGAAAGGAGAAACCGAAAGTCAGCGGAGCTTCGACGCGCGTTCAGACGGAACGTCGAAGCTCCTTGAAGAAAATGAAGCGAAATCACGACTTGCAGGTCAGGCTTCCGGAATTTCGTAGCCCTTACGGCGAGGACGATCGACGTAAGAATTGGCCTCGTCGTCGTTAACAAAGAGTTCCTTTTCGGGATCCCACTGTAGCGGACGGTTAAGAATACGCGTGATGTTGACCAGATGGCAGACGGAGACGCTACGATGGCCAATCTCGACGTCGGCGTGCGGTCGTTCACGGGTAACCATGCAATCGAAGAAGTTTTCGATGTGCGGACGCGCGATCCAGGTTGGTCCTTCAGGCGGATCGGCTTCCGGAGCGTCGGCGATAATCTCCTGCGGGTTCGCTTTGAGGTTGTTGCGGTTAATCTCGAGGTTGCCGTTTTCGCAACGGAAGATTGCGCCGCCCATAGGCGCCTTGCCATATTCAAGGTCAAAGTGAACTTCGACGCCGCTGGCGTATTTTACAGCGACCTTTCCGTCGCCGCCTGGCATAGGAGACGTTGCGACAGGCCCGGTTTCGTCGGCGCCGAGCGCCCACTGTATCTGGTCGACGCCGTGAGCGCCCCAGTTTGTCATTTCGCCGCCGGAATAATTGCGCCATCCCATCCAGCTCAGAAGCATCGAGTTAAACTTGTGGTATTCTGTCGGGCCCTGCCATGCGTCCCAGTTGAGACCTTCCGGAATAGGTTGTTCCTCGTATTCTTCGGGTATATTGTCGCAGAACGGATAATTGCACGCCTGAACGAGCTTGATCTTGCCAAGTTTACCTTCCCGGATGATGCGGCATCCGTACTCGTTGAGACGCATCGAGCGCTGCTGAGAACCGACCTGAAGGATCTGCTTCGATTTTCGAACGACGTTGACAAGCTTACGACCTTCGGCAATGTACGCGGTGAGCGCCTTTTCCGCATAGACGTCCAGTCCTGCGAGAATAGCGTGAGCGGCGGCGATTGTGCGACAATGATCCTGCGTAATGACGAACGCGGCGTCGAGTTTTTCATTTTCGAAGAGTTCGACGTCGGAATCATACATGTTCCACTCTTCGCCCTCTTTAATGAGACCAGACCCCTTCTTTTCGTTAATGCAGTCGATCATCTTCTGACGCCAGAAATCAGAAACAGCGACGATTCGAGCACGCTCCTGAGGAATGTGTTCCATAAGCTGACGAGCGCGACCGCCTGTTCCGACGAAGCCGACGATGATGCGGTCGTTGGCGCCGACTTTACCAGGAGCGGCCAGCGCCGAACGGGAAATTAACGTGGGGAGAGCAAACGAGCCAAGTAACGCGCCCGTCGTCTGCTTCAAAAAAGTTCTTCGATTATTTTTCATGACCGGCGTCCTTTGAAGTAATGAGTGGGGAAAGCGAGGCGACCGAGCAAACAGGATATGGAATCGTTTGCAACGTCTCTTCGTAACAATTTCAAAAAACGTTAGATAACGCTTTTGACAGAGTATACAGAAAAAAAGACTGACGTCAAAAAATTTTTAAAAATCAACCAATTGCGACGAAAACGCGACAGTTGCCACGGTCTTATTGTTGTTTTCGCGACGTGAAGCATAACGCGCGACGACTGCAAGGTTGGCCCCGGTAGATATGCCGACCGAAAGTCCCTCTGTTTGGGCAAGCTTTCTGGTCCAGAACGCCGCCTCCTCCGTCGAGACGGTTTCAATGGCGTTTGGCAAATTACGGTCGAAAATCGGCGGAACAAAGCCGCATCCGAGTCCGACGACGCCATGCGCCGCTGGTTTGCCGCCGCTGAGAACGGGAGATTCTTTCGGTTCGACGGCGATCAGTTCAATCGAGGGGTTCCGTCGGCGAAGGTATCGGGAAACGCCCATAAACGTCCCGCCGGAGCCAACGCCAGCGACAAACGCGTCGACGCGTCCCTGCGACGCGTTCCAGATTTCCGGACCGGTCGTAGCTTCGTGCGCGCCGGGATTGGCTGGGTTTTCGAAAAGATTGGGACTCCAGAACTCCGGCGCGTTCGCGAGCGCTTTGACGGCTCGCAACGCGCCTGACACGCCCTTTGATTTTGGGGTAAACTCAATAACGGCGCCGAGCGCTTGAAGCGTCTGAATCCTGTTGACGTAACTGCCTTCGGGCGCAAAGAGAGTCAGGGGGATCCCACGCATGGCCGCGGCGCTGGCAAGCGCCAGACCTTCCGCGCCCCCGGTTGCTTCGACGATCCTGGTTCCAGACGAGAGCGCCCCCAGGGCTTGCGCCGAATCGAGCATGGAACGTACGGCGCGATCTTTAACGCTGCCGGTGGGGCCGTTCGTTTCAAGTTTCAGCAGGACCCTCGCTCCTTCAGGAGGGAAAAGTCGCGCGAGTTCAATAATCGGCGAAAAACGAGCAGTGGCGCCTGCGTTGGGTAAAACGACGTTCTGATTCATGGGCAGACTTCTTTAGCATGTTCATGTTCGTGACGTTTTAAACGAACCCTATGCGGATTGTACCGCGTATCTATTTTTGCGTCAACGACCGACGGCGCCGTGAAATCAGCGCCATGAGCGACGATTAGGGAGAGATAACCTTTTTTGAAAATGACCGACGACCCCTAGGAAGAACGTACGAATCCTATATAATATTCGCGAATTTATGGTTTTAAACAACCGTCGAGTCGCTCGCTTTTCCACGGCTGGACTTTTCCTTGTTGAGACTGTGGATTGTTTGAGTTTTTTGCGCCTGTCAGAGGACGCCGTCGACGGTGTGTTCAGATACAGGCAGAAAGAGAGAGACGTCATGGCGTTGATCGTACAAAAGTTTGGCGGAACAAGCGTCGCCGATACGAAAAAAATTCTGGCGGCGGCCAGGAAGGCAATTCGTGAGAGACGGGCCGGCAATCAGGTGGTCATGGTTGTGAGCGCTATGGGCAAGCAGACCGACCATCTGATCGAACTTGCCAAAGAACTCAGCGATCACCCTAACAACCGCGAAATGGACATGCTTCTTTCTACCGGCGAGCAGGTTACAATCGCGCTGATGGCGATAGCTCTTGAATCTCTTGGATATAAGGCGGTGAGCTTTACCGGCGCCCAAATTGGCATCCGAACGGACGCAACGTACAGCAGAGCGCGTATTCGCTCGATCTCGACCGATCGAATGAGAAGAGCCCTTGACGAGGGAAAGATTGTCATCGCCGCTGGTTTTCAGGGAATTGACGACGATTTTAACATTACGACCCTTGGACGTGGCGGAAGCGACACGACCGCCGTCGCGCTGGCGGCCGCTCTTCAGGCGGATCGGTGCGATATTTATACGGACGTCGACGGCGTTTACACGACCGATCCGCGCATTGTTCCCGAGGCTCGACGCGTTGAACGTATCAGTTACGACGAAATGCTGGAACTTGCCAGCATGGGCGCGGGCGTTATGCACAGCCGTTCGATAGAATTTGCGAAGAAGTTCGGCGTTCTGGTTCATGTTCGAAGTAGCTTTAGCGACAATACGGGCACCGTTATCGGACCCTATCCGGAACGCGCCGACGCGCCAGTATGCGGAGCCGCGCTCGCGAAGGACGAAACGCGCGTATCCGTTATTGGCGTTCCCGATAAGCCCGGCGTTGCGATGAAGCTTTTTTCAAAGCTTGCGGACGCCAAGATTCCAACGGATATGATCGCTCAGAATTCGAGTTCGGACGGTAAAACGGACGTTTCCTTCACCGTTCAGAGCGACGACGCGTTCAAAGCCCGAGAGGTCGTTTCCGAGGTCGTCAGCGAGATCGGCGCCGAAACGTTTGATATTGACGAGAACGTCGCCAAGGTCTCTGTGGTGGGTCTGGGAATGACCAAACAGACAGGCGTTGCCCAAAAGATGTTCCACGCGCTTTCTGAATGCGGCGTCAACATCCAAATGATCGCGACGAGCGACGTTAAAATTTCCGCGCTCGTCAGCCGTGACGACGCCGTTAAGGCTTTGCGCGCTGCGCACGCGGCGTTTGGACTTGACGTCGAACCGACCCCCGAAGAGCTTTCTTCCTGCGGCGAGATTGTCGCGACTCCCGCGTACTTCGACAAAGGCGTTTCCGCGCATCTCATTTCTCACTTGACAGGGATGGAAGACGTTGTCGTCGAATCCGTCGATCTTGACGAGCGTCAGGCGCGCGTGACCCTTTACGCGCTTCCCGACAGTCCGGGACTTGCTGCGAAGGTGTTTGATCGCGTTGCCGAAGGTCGCGTTATTGTCGATATGATCGTTCAGAGCGTCGGGCGTGACAATCTGGCCAACATGACCTTTACGATCCCTCGCGACGAACTCGAATCTGTCGTTGGCGTGGCGGACGAGCTATGCGCCGCCTACGGTTGCAACGCTGAATTTGACGCTCGCGCCGCTAAGCTTACCGTTCGCGGTTCCGGACTGCGCAGTCACACCGGACTTGCTTACCGCATGTTCCGCACTCTTGGTCAGGGCAACGTTAACGTCAGCGTCATCAGTCTGAGCGAACGTTGCGCAGCCGTTATTGTCGACGAAGCGCATGGCGAGTTTGGACGGGAAAACCTTCTGAAAGAGTTCTCCGAAGAGACGTTCTGAGTTTTAGGACCGTATTTTTCCGTTTCTGACGTAGCTCTGCGAATTCTTCCGCGCAGGTCGAACGCGTTTACTATGACTTATTTATACTGAACGCGATCGCTTTGCGCGGTTTTTTTGGACGCCTGTTTCATGGTAGGTATGAACGATGAGTCCCATCCGTATTGCCTTGTACGACTCCACGTTGCGCGACGGCGCGCAGGCTGAGGGCGTGGCTTTTTCTCTTAACGACAAGCTTTCCGCGACGGCGCGCCTCGACGAACTTGGCGTCGACTACGTCGAGGGCGGCTATCCCGCGTCCAATGAGAAAGATAAAGCGTATTTTGAGCAGATCGCCAAGCGCCCGCGTAAGACGACGCAAATCTGCGCTTTTGGGATGACGCGTCGCAAGGGAGTCGTCGCTTCGAAAGACGCCGGGTTGGCGCAACTCGTACAGTCTGGCGCCCCTGTTCTTACGATCGTCGGCAAAGCGTCCCTCTTTCAGGCGCGTGAGATTTTGTGCGTTTCTCCCGAAGAAAACCTTGCAATGATCGAGGAGACAATTCGCTATGTTGCAGAGTCGGGCAAACGCGTTTTCTTCGACGCGGAACATTTCTTCGACGGCTGGAAATACGACTCCGCATACGCGCTTGAAACGCTTCGCGTCGCCGTTTGCGCCGGCGCGGAAGCGGTCGTCTTGTGCGACACGAACGGAGGTTCCATGCCGGACGAGGTCGCGGAAGGAACACGGCAGGCTTTGGCGGCGGTCAGGACCGTTTTGAGTTCTTCTGCCGACATGCCGGGAATTCGTGCGGAAGGAGAGAAAGCCGCGCTTCCTGACAACGTCGTCGTTGGAATCCATGCCCATAATGATTGTGGGCTTGCCGTCGCCAACACGCTTGCCGCAGTGGACGCGGGCGCTACGATGGCGCAGGGAACGATGAACGGACTTGGCGAACGTTGCGGCAACGCCGATCTTCTTGTCGTTGCGGCGAATCTTGCGCTCAAAAAAGGGGGTCGCTACGAGGTTCTGAAACCCGGTTCCATCGAACGATTGACGGCCGCTTCGCGATTCTTTTACGATCTAACAAACGTGAACCCCTTTTTTGGTCAGCCGTTCGTCGGGAAGAGCGCGTTTACGCACAAAGGCGGCATGCACGTGAGCGGTATCAATCGCAATTCATTTTCATACGAACACATTGCGCCGGAGGCGGTTGGAAACGAGAGACGCGTGCTTGTGAGCGAACTCTCTGGCAAGTCAAATATCCTTGCGTGCGCAAAAAAGTATCGCCTTGAAGAAGACGGATCTCTTGACGCCGAAACGATTAAAAAGATCCTCGACGTGATCACGTCCAAAGAGAATCAGGGCTATCAATATGAGGCGGCGGACGGTTCTTTCAAGCTACTGGTCAAGAAGATCAAGGGCGAATTTCATCCGAGTTTCCAACGTATCAATTACCAGACGAGCGTTGTTGTGAACGTCATTAACGAGAGTTATACGACGAACGCCACGGTCGCGACAGTTAAACTCAGCGTTGGTAAACGCGGCGAGATTAGACATGAAGTCGCGGAAGGCGACGGACCTGTTGACGCGCTCAACAACGCGCTTCGCAAGGCTCTTCAGCCAATCTATCCAGAGCTTGAAGAAATGAAACTCGTCGATTATAAGGTGCGCGTTTTAAACTCCGACGCGGCGACGGCGGCAACGACGCGCGTTATTATCGAGAGTAGCGACGGGGAAGAACATTGGGGAACGGTCGGCGTCAGTGAAAACGTGGTCGAGGCAAGTTGGATCGCGCTTTGCGACAGTATCGAATACAAGCTTTCCAAAACGTTTGGCGACAGGAATTGAAGCGTCGCGCTTCTTTAGACTCTTGACAGGGGAAACCGTCCAACGACAGTTTCCCCTTTTTGTTTGGCAGCGAGAGGCCGCCTGAAAAATAAAAAAAGGTTCCGAAAGACGGAACCTTTAGTACCTCCAGAGGGACTCGAACCCACGACCCACGGATTAAGAGTCCGTTGCTCTACCAACTGAGCTATAGAGGCGT
>CACYBR010000026.1 GCA_902772705.1 uncultured Planctomycetota bacterium | reverse complement strand
CGGCTCTTCGACGCTTGGCGTCGTTCTTTTTCACGAGAAGCTCTCGGGCCCGCAGATCGCGTGCGTCTGCATGATCGCCCTCGGCATTGTCGGACTGAAGCTTCTGGCGACGGAATGACGCGACGCTTTCTCTTTACGGTCGAAACCGGAGTTCGAACCATTTCCAGACGAAATAGCCAGTCGTGAGAACGAGCAACACGAAAAGGACGACGACCGAGATCACAAAGCCCGAGGCGCCGATTCCGTGAAAGCATTGAACAAAGTCAAACTGAAATTCAGGAAAGCTTTTGGAGGACGTGAAAAGAGCGCAGAGCCACAGCGTGACTGTTATGAAAAATGTCATTCGCATATATCGGGATGAAAGAGCGGTTTCATATTCGTCCATGGAGTCCGCTTTAAGCGCCAGATAAATTTTTCTCCATCCGAAAAAGAACCAGACTGTAAGCGCGGCGGCGACGGCGGAAAACCAAGTCAGACGCATGTGGATAACGCGTTCAATGAGCGACGAGTCGGCGAACAATCCGATGGCAATTAGGGCGAACCCGATAATGATTAGGAGAAAGAACGTACTTACGGACGGATCATTTTTTTTCATGACGATCTCCCCATCTTTACCTTTGTTGCGATATTCCTGATGATAATGAACGTTGGGAGCAGATACAACAGGAAAAGATTTATCCAACTCCGAGGCGTTAAGGGCGTCCTTATTGCTTCGTCGTCGAGTGGATAAGGATCAAGAACCCACAGTAGAACATTACCTTGAGTCAGCGGTTCTGACCATGCGTCATGACTTTCGTTTTCCATGACGGTAGCATGAGCGTCGCCGCCGACTCGATTGATCGCATCGACAAATTCCCGCGTTTTTTGACCACTGTCGCCGTCAGCGTTGTTATTGAACGTCCAAATGTGAACGTTTACAAATTGTTCGGGCGACAGTTTTGAAGACGGGGCGCCGGAGAAAACCGCCAGAGCTGCGATAGGGCGCTTTGACTGCGCGACGAAAGTCCACGCTGCGGACGCGCCCGAAGAGATTCCCATCACGCTGACGCGTTCCGGATCGATCGGGAATTCTTCAAGCGCTCGTTCCATGAGCGCGTTGAGGATTGCAATTCCCGAATCTCCAGAACCGCGTGAGGAAATCGACTCGAGCCAATATGGATTATCGGGGGGGAGTTGGGGCGCGAGCATATAAAAATCAGGCGCGTTTTTTCCAAAGAAAAGAGGCGCCGCATGGTGGAGGTGCGCAAGTTGACGCATGTTTTCCCCCGTGCTCTCGCCATAACCGTGCATCCACAGGACGAGGGGATACTTTTGCCCGGGAACGACGTTTTGCGGAAATGCCATTCGGAAAAAGATTTCTTCGTTTTGATAACGACCTCCGTCATAGACGAATTTCATTACGGCAAATCGTTTTAACATTAACTGATGAGCATTGTAACCGTCGTCTTTATTTTTCTCGGAAGGAATATGGGAGACATTAAACGGATCGACGTCGTCGACGAGAGACGGCGCCTGAACGAGGATCAGACGATTTGCCCCATTCATATCGGACGTGTCCGTCTCAGCAACCTGCGCGGAGGCTGGCGCGCACGAAGCGAGCGCCGTCATGAGGAGAATAACAGGCGCGGGACCAGAGCTTTTTTTTCGGAACCAAATCGCGATTGCAAGTATGGACAAGACGATTAAGGGGACGACAAGGAGCTTTGGAGAAAACTTTCCGTCTTGAATCAGGAGAAGAATTGGAGTTTGGAAAAAGTCGCCGTAGATTTTGAAACGCAGATAGCGCCACGCTGTTTTGCAAGTCGTCGGTGAAGTGCAGAGCCATGAGACGAAGAGAATCGTCGCCAGCAGAAGAATCGTGAGCCAGATACGGAAAGGACGTCGAGTGGACGATTCTCTGGCAAGCGTCCCAGGACGTTTACGATAGGCTTGGAAGCGAGACACGGTCGACTCCAGAGCCACGAGCCATAGGAGTATGGACAATGCGATAGCGACGGGGCTTGGGCGCGCCGCCGCGTCGAGCACGCTACGAACGCCGGCTAATGATAAATAATCCGAATGAATCAACACGGCGGAGATCAGCAGGAGTGCGGCGCCGACGAAGACGTTTGGTCTGAGTTGAAGTTTCAATCGGGATTTCATCGTGAGCGCTCCTATAACGAGATCGTGGCGCCGTCATGGGTCGAACTCAAATTCCGCCAGGCGTCGATATCGATCGAATCCGAAATGAAGCGCGCTGAACCGTCGGCTAGCGCCGCATTGACCCCTGATAGGTGGCGACTTCGAGCAGCAAATCGGAAAGGAGTGTTTACTGGGAGTTCCTCGCAGGGAAGATTGGCGTACGGAATATTATTACAGACACTTGCGTGATTTTCCATAAGATCAGGAGATTCTGAGTTGGGACGGCAAAACGCAGTAAAGAACGCCGCATATCCTCGAAAAGTCACGCCGCGGCAGTCGTCGTCCAGACCCTGAAGACCTTCCGAATACATTAACGTGTTTGAGAGACCGTCGGTTATGTCGGCAAGTTTGACGTTATATCCCGAGTTCGGATCGTAATTGCGAACAACAGGAGGATCGACAGAAGTGTCGTTCGCGCCGCCTCTTATGACGCCAAAACATGCTCCACGATGCCTTATTTTCTTGCTTCCCATGACGTAGTAGACGTCGATCCACCAATTGACGCTTGCTTGAAGTTCTCCCGTTCCTCCCCAACCTTTGCGATTTGTAGGGAAGAGCGCTGTGGCGCCAGCGCAGGCGAGATAGTTCAGCTTTGGCCATTCCGCGTCGTGACTGACCCAGTTGACTTCGCCGTCGCTCGGGCAGGTAAAGAGAGCCATTCTCCCAGATTTTACGGTAAACGGCAACATGTTGTTATAGGGACGACCGTTGGAAACTCCAGAACTGTAGAAAGCGACTCCAGCGTCGAAGTTGAGCATAGAATATCTCGCATTCTGCTCCACAAAGGGCAGAATGAAATGGTTCCATGTGCCATAATTGATTGCTTTGGCGCCAACGGGGAGACGTTCTTTATGGACGTCGGCGTAATTCAGGGTCGCCAGCGCGAGTTGTTTGAGATTGTTCAGGCAATGCGCTCGTCTGGACGCTTCTCGCGCAGCCTGAATCGCTGGGAAGGTCAGACCGATGAGCGTTCCAATGATAAGAACGACGACGAGAAGCTCAATTAGAGTGAAACCCTCAATTATCTTAGCGCTTTTCTTTACCATGGTTTTGCTCCTGTCCTGACGTTATTTGGTTCCGAATATATCCGTGACGTATCCCACAACAGCGCCATCGCGTAGTTCAAAAGCACAGGGAACGTCAATGAGCCATTTGTTCCGTTTTGATAAAAAAACGGAATAATCTGCTTCGTCAGAGAAAACTGTTTTGGGACTTGCGTCCATGTTGATAACTCCAAGTTTTAAATTACGCGCAGTTGCCAATTGCCGTACAGTCTGTAATGTTTTATGACACGCCTTGCAGTCGTCTCTATAGACGACAACTAACCGGCGTCCATGTTTAAGCGGAGCGCTAGAGTCACAATAGTCCAGTAATGGACATTCATGGGAAATCCACGTTTCTGGTTTCACAAGGACATAGGAACCGTCTGAAATGATCTGCTTTTGTGATTCCAAAACAACAATCTTTTTTGATTGCGTGTTCAAAGTCCAGACAGCAAAAGAAACCATTGTTACAGCTGTTATTCCGAGTACGATCGCTCTAAAACAGGTTCCTCGCGGGTTATCTGTATAAGGTTTCGCGGAAAGCGTCGACCGGAACGAAGAGATTGAAAGGAACGTGTCCATAACGCACGTCAAAATCGGCGGGATTTCTAATTGCCCGAAACAACCGCAACTTTGCTTTCCAATAACAAATTTAATAAGTGAAACAATGGCAAATAACCCGAACAATACGGCGACGAATATTTTTGTCTGTCGTAGCATTAAGTTGGATACAATCCAGCAAGCGACGCACATTTCGAAAGCAATAAGGGCGAGATCATACGATAACAAATATGTCAAATCGATAGAAACCGGACGTCCATCGTAAAACTGGCTTGCTTTTAGGGTTGCGGCAATAAACAGGATTGTTGCGGGAAGGAACCGAAAAGAATGCCATGCGTAACGTTTGAAGGCGCAATTCCTCAAGAACGTTGACAAATTAATCTTCTTCATGGGGAGCCTCGTCGTGATCATGGAATGAAATTTCATGCGCGTCCTGTTCCGATACATGGTAGACCCATATCGTCGCGCCTACGACAAACGCAGGCGACAACTTGAAAAAATCGGAGTAAAACCCGTTTTGCGCGTACAAATAGTCGACGCTTAATGCATACCAACCTGACGTAAGGCGCGGTTGATATATATTGACGGGTACGGAGATGGCGTCCAGAGGTTCGCTTCCACTGAGTTTG
>CACYBR010000025.1 GCA_902772705.1 uncultured Planctomycetota bacterium | reverse complement strand
GCCGCTGTCCGGTTTTTCTGAACGACGACCCCCTGAACGACAAAACGCGCGTCGAAATCGGCGCGCGTTTTTCGATTGACGACGCGCGATCGTCTCTTCAAGACGCCTCGCTCGTCGCATAGTCGCGGTTTTTTCGCGTTCATTCTACCGCGCGATAATAGAACAGCCGGCTTGTGCGAGGTTGCTCCGCTTTGATCGCGAAACCGTTTTCACGGAGCTCTTTGCCGTCGACGACCCGTTTTTCGCCGGAGTCGGCGTCTTCAAACTCGTACTTCCTGTTCGGATCGAGCGCCTGAAGCTCGACGACGAGCGTCGAAACAAACGCTTTGGGACGCCGAAACGCGACGACGATTCCCGCGTCTTCCTGCGGCAGATGCATGGAATATGCGAGCCAGGCGTCGTCCGACCAGTTCCCCTCCGTGAGCGGATAGAAGTCGCCATAGAAGTATGGACGGCAGCGATTGGCCTCCGCGACGCGCGCTTTGAGCCATTCGACGGCGCTCGGGTCGGTCTCGCCCGCATGGTCGTTGTTGAGCGCCAGAACCGCGCCGCTCGAGAGCGCGCTACGGCACTGATACGTGTCGGGCTCGGTTACGTACGGCGAGGTCGCGTTCGCGGGAATCCAGTGGGAGATTCCGAAGCCGTGCGACTGCGTCGCTTCCGTGCGCAGATAAGGGAAGCAGTTATAGTCGGTGCGCCACAGGACGATACTGCGCTTGAGCGTTTCGAGTTCGAGTCGCCGACCGCCGCTGGCGCAGTTGTCGATCATGAGCCCGGGGATTCGCGCGCGCAGGTCGTCCCAGAACTGGTACAGTCCTTCGACAAAGCGCATCTCGGTCATGCCGACGCGGTCGGGCGCGTCGTGCGCTTCCCAGTATGGGTTCGGAACCATATTGAAATCTTCGCGATACCACGAGATCTTGTTTTCCTCGAGAATGTCGCCGATCGTCTTCGTAACCCATTCGCGCGCGTTCGGGTCGCCAAGGTTGAGCAGCAGCGACTCCCCGGGATTGGGCGCCGCGCCGGAGGCGGTCAGGTACCATTCCGGATGTTCGAGGGTCGCCGGAACGCCGCAGACGGCGCGCTCCGTTTCGAACCATAGCAGGAATTTCATTTTGGCGGCGACGAGCGCGTCCGCGATCGGCTTGAGCGCGTCCGGATGGCGCGTCGGGTTGACGCGCCAGTCTCCGACGGTCGAGCCCCAATCTCCGTGGAAAACGTCGGGACACGGGTCTTTACCCTGACCGTACCAGCCCGCGTCGATCCAGTAGCAGTCGTAATCGAACTTTCCGTCGACGATTTCCCGTATCCCCTTGAGGTGCTCGTCGGTCGGGGACCCTCCCCATGAAATGCGGCAGATCGGGGTAGGCGCGGGCTTGCCGTTCTCCTGGGGATGATTGTGGGCGAGCATATAGCGACGGAAAACGTTCTGCGCGTGTCCCACTTCGCCCTTCCAGTAGAGGAGTCCGACGAGCGGCGAACGGATCGTCTCATTTGGATACAGGATCGTGTTGAGCTTCTCCTGGCCGGCGGTCATACGCGTGCGACCGTCGCCGTCGTGATTGAACTCGGCGAACCAACCTCCGTTCCATCCGAGCGCGACGATCAGCCCGTCGGGACCGGTCCGATAGTTGAAGAAGGGCAGCCAGGTCGCGCTCGGACGCATGTCGGAATCGAAGAGAGACGAGCCGAGCCCGGTTCGGAACGCGGAGTTCGTCGCGGAATCCATGCGCAGGTCGCGGTTGTGGACCCACATCGATTTGCGCATGTCCTCGACGGCGAAGAGGAAGTCGTCGTTGCGACCGTCGGAGCCCTGCGAGCGGTACAGGATCGGGAGCGTCGTGTCGGAACGATTCCACTGGAGGTCGAGCGCCTTGAAGTCATGGATCGGCGCGGAGTTTTCGTTTCCGTCGTTCGTGATCCGGACCGTCCACTGAAGCGCCGGATAGTCGCGATATTCCACGAAAGTCGCAGTACAGACGAGCTTCGAGACGTCGTCCTTCCACGTCGCGACGCTCGTGCGTTCGCCGTTTTCCGTCCATTCCCCGAGCGTAACGCTCGCGCGTTCCACCGTGACCCATTCGCGACTCGAACGATCGCCGCAGACGAACGAGAACGGCGCTTCCGCGGAATATCGGTCCGCCTGCGCGTCGCCCTTTTCGAGCAGGAACCCCGACCATCTGCGCATGAACGAAAGCTCCTCTTCTGTCGGAGCGCCCGAATAAGAACCGACGTTCGCCGGTTCGAGCGCCGACGCGTTCGGCGCCCCTGGGAATGAGAACAACGCCGCGCACACGACGAGCGCGACGGCGATGACGACTAGTCTTTTCATGTCGGTTCTCCATATAAAAGGGATAAAGATTTCAACGGACAGCCGGTCCGCGTCAATAGGGGTTGGCGGGCGCCATTTCCCACGCTTTGACCTGAACCTCGGTCGACGCGCCGGCGTTTCCGTCCATAAAGAGCGCGACGCCGGTCGAATCGTCGCGCGCCGGGTAGACGCGGCGCGTTATGGCCTGACGATCGTTTGCGAAGACTTCGACGACGCATTTGTCGATAAAAACGCGCAGCTTGAGCGGCTCGCCGTCCCTGAGCTTGAGCGGCGCGGACTCGAGGACCCGGCGGCCCTGCGAGCCGCTCCTCGTGGAATCGAAGCACAGCGTTTGCCGGTCCGCGTCATAGTACAGGAGCGTCTCTTCCTCGCCGTCGTGCGAGCGGCGGACCATGACGCCTGACTTGCCGCTCAGAGGCGCGGAAAACGTGAGTTCAAGCTCGCAGGAGTCTCCGACGACGTTCTCGAGCGTCGACGACTCGTTCGCCGTGAGCCTGCGCGTCGTTTCAATCGGATTGAGGCGCAGCGACTTGAGCTCGTCGACCGGCGCGAGTCCCAGCGTTCCGTCCTCCGCGAGCCACAGCGTCCGCGGCAGTCCGTAGACGCCCGACCAGCCGCGGTTCGAATCCTCCGGGTTGTCGAGCAGCCACGACCACATGATCTGCCGTCCTTTTCCGTCGATCAACGCTTCCGGCGCGAAGAACGTGTTGTCGAGCCACGTCATGCGCCCGTGTTTTTCCGGGATGAAGCGGTCGTTCTCTTCGTCGTACGTTCCGACGTAATACTGACAGCCTTTGTTGTGGCTGATGAAGAGGAGCAGATATTTGCCGCTTGCCGGTCCGCCGTCGGGCGAGGAGGGGAGCGGCAGGAAGCTCGGGCACATGGCGTCTTCGCTGTCGTCGGTCCATTCGGGGTTGCGCTGGTAGAATATTCCGACGTAGCGCCATTCTTTGAGGTCTTGCGATTCGAAGAGATAGAGCCGGTCGCCGCGCATGTCCGCCGGGGAATCGTCGCGGCGTCCGTACGCGTTGAGAACGGGCAGGTTGCCGGTCAGGACGTAATATTTGCCGTTCTTTTTCCAGATATTTGACGGGTCGGCGCTCCCGAGGATAAGCTTTTTGCCGTCCGGACCGGTCGTTTCCGTGACGCCCGGCGTCGTCGACGCGACGACGCGCCCGACCGCCGGCGCCTCCCAGCGTTCATATTCCGGGCCGACGCTTTTTGCGAGGTCGATTCCTCCCGCGCCGCCGAGGCCCCAGAAGGAGAGCCACGCGGTTCCGTCGTCGTCGAGAAACGCGCCGCCGCTGAAGCAGCCTTCGCCGAGGTTGGCCGGCCCGATCGCGTCGGGCAGATCGCGCCAGTGAACGAGGTCGACGCTCGTCTTATGACCCCACGCGAAACCGCTGCCCGCGCGGTCGTACAGATACATCAGGTGATAGCGTCCGTTGGCGTAGAAGCATCCGTTCGGATCGCCCGGGACGCCGGAGTCTTCGGGGATCGCGAAATGCCATCGAGGTCGAAACGGGTCCGCCATGAGCCTTTCGCGGAGCAGTCGCGCCGAGAGGATCGCCTGACGCGGAATATGGCGCTGTTCCGACCAGTCGAACACGGGGTCGACGTTCGCCGACTGCAGCGACTTGAGCGCGCTGACGGGCCGTCGCCGTGCGAGGAACGCGCCGTCGCGGGTAATCTTGAGGGCGCCGTCGACGAGCGCCGCGTCGCCAAAGAGGGCGACTTCGTTGAAACGGCCGGTCTTGTCGACGATTCCGGAACGCTCGAAATCCCACCATGCCCATAGCGTATCCGTCGCGTCGACGCGGCCCGGCTCGAGCGCCGCGACCTCTTCTTTCGTCAACGCTTTGGCGTAGATTCGCGCCTCGCGGATTCTGCCGACGAACACGTCGCGCTGGTCGCCGAGATGGCGCGGGCCCATGAGCACGACCGCGTCGGAGTCGAATTCCTGCAGCGAATCGATCGGATACTGGGCGAAAAGCGTTCCGTTGCGATAAGCGGCGACTCTGGCGCCAGCGTCGTCGCGGGAATAGACGATCGCGATTGCAACGAATTCGTCGGGGCCCGCGGTTTCGCGGAGCCAGTCGTCCTGCTCGAGATTTGAACGCCGGTATCCGGAGCTTCCCGCCATCCATGTGGCGGGGCGTCGTTCGGCAAAGACAATCGCGTCGAACGCGTCCGGGTTGGCCTCGTCGAGGGT
>CACYBR010000024.1 GCA_902772705.1 uncultured Planctomycetota bacterium | reverse complement strand
CGGTCGCGCCGGGGCTTGCGCTGGAATTTGCGCGTGAAACGCTGCAGCGAAAATTCGCCGCCGATCGCGAGCGCCCAGTCGAGAATCTCGCGTCCCAGGCGCGACTGACCGCTCGCCGCGTAACGGTCGAGATTCGCGAGAAACACGTCTTTCTCATAGCGCGCCAGCGCGATCGCAAGACGCGCCTGCCGGTCGTTGACGACAAGTCTCACTTTCGCGCCGTAACGACTCGCCGTGAAGATGAGCGCGTACTTCCACGCCTTCGCGATAAGACGCGAAAGAAACTCATGAACGCCGTCCGACGCGTCGACGAAGTTCTTCTTCTCCTCGGCGATCTCGGCTCCGAAATCCTTCAGCATGACATAAGCGTCGCGCGTATAATCTACAAGCTCAAATCCGTCCGACGTTCGCCTCTCCTTGAGATTCCAGTCTTCGATCCTCGCGCGCAGCGCCGGATATATCTCGAAAGGCCTGGCGTCTCGCGCCTCCTCGTAGCGTATCTCGCGTTCTTCCGGTTCGGACCGTCCTACGACCGTTGTCAGCCGCGCCAGATATCCGTTTGTCAGCAGCGACTCCGACGAGCCGCTGGAGACGGCTAAAAAAAACTAATCGACGATCCGGAGTTTGCGTTTCTTTTTCGGCTTGCGTTCGCGCTGAAAAAGAGCGTGCAGGAAATTCTCGCGCTTCCACAATGGGAGCGCGAGTGTTGGCGCGACGTCTTCGCGCAATTTGGGCCGCTCGATTGGCGGCGCGACGATTTGCTCTTTGCGAGGGTCAACCAGTTCCAGGCGACCGGCGGCGACCCTCTCAAAGAGTTTATTCTTTTCCAAGAGGCCGGCGACCGCGAGTCGCGAGAAGATCGGGAAGAGACGCTTTTGAGACAATTAGGATATTACGACCAGAAAAGCGACGAGTGATTGAAAGATTCGGCTCTTTTGCATACTAATATTAAACCGTCCGTTCAACGACATTGCTAGTAGGCAATTAAGATGACGATTGCAATAGTTGTTTCTATTATTCTTTTTTTTATCGCAGTAATAGCAGTTAGTAAAACGTATGAATATAGGGGAACGCTTGAAGGCATGGCGCAACTTTGCCGTCTGCTTTCTCTCGGGAAAGAAGATTTAAAAAAAGAATCGATTGGCGATCAAATTTATATCTGTCTTTTAAATTTTTTTACGACAAAACGCCTGGAAAGGCGTCGTCTGGAGGATATAGAAGAAGAGCTTCCGACGTTCAAAGAGTATAAAAACTGGCAGGCAGAACGCCCTGATTTAAAGACTTGGCGAGAATACAAAGAGTGGAAAGCCTTGGAGGAGAAACGAACAGATGGCGGAGGCGATGCTTAGTTCGGGCGTCAAAATTACAGTCGACGCGAGCGATATTGACGTTAAATTTACAAAGTCGATCGAACAATTAAACGCAAGCTTAACGAAATCACAGAGGGCTCTTCGACTCCAATACGACGAACAGGGGCGCCTTAACGACGCGCTCGGTCGCTGCGTCGAAGGTCTGAGCCTTTATCAGCAGAAGCTCGGGATGTGGGTCGACGAAGCCGGCCGAGCGTACGATTGCGGGCGGATTCGCTGACGGTCTTTCTCGGACTGAGCTTGAACTCGGACACTATGTCGACGAAATAGGGTATGTTAGAGATAGAACAGGGGAATTCGTCCGCCTCACGAGAGAAGCGGCGGACGCGCAAAACGAGAACGCGGAAGCGTTGCAACGGACGCGCGAGGCTTTTTCCGATTCTTTTCAAGGGCTGGCGGGAACAATTGGGCAATTTTCCTCTGTTCTTGCTCAACTTGACTCTGTAGACGGGTCGCTGAGTTCTTTTGGTCAACAAATCGTTTCTTTTTCTCAGTTTTTGTCCGTAAGTTCCGGTACGTTTCAGTCTCTTTCCGATTTTGCCAAAGGCCTTTCTGAATCGAAAAAATACGCGGAAACCTTTTTCTCTCATTTTCAAAAACAAGCGTCGGTTTCAGTTCAATCAGTCAAAGGTCTTAAAAATGGAATTGCAGCGTTAGGGCCTGCCTTTTCCGCATTAGGCGGTCCGGTTGGACTAGCGGTTTCTGGCGTCGCCGCGATCGCCGCAGGCGTCATGGCGTACAAAGCGTCGGTTTCCGTCAACGACCAGCTCACCGACTCTTTTAAAGAGCTTGAAAAACGCGCGAAGGCGGCGGGCGATTCTATCCGCTCTGTTGGCGACGCGCTTCATTACGGCGCGTTCCAGCTTCCCGTGTCCGAATATGACGCGGCGTTTGCCAAACTCCAGAAAACGGCGGACGCTCTAAAAAAAGCGCGAGAAGAAGCGGCGCAAATGACCGCAAGTTCCCAATATGGCGGAATGGGCGGCGGCGGGTTCGCGGCGGCCTACGCCGGAGAAGCTGGAATCGCAAGAGCGGAAGCAGCGCAGAAGAACGCGTGGGCGGAATACACGGAAGTCGTCAAGCAGACGATCGCGACGGCGCGTGAGGAGCAACGGACGGAGCTCGACAAGCTCGAAGAACAGAAGCGCATTTTCACAGCGATCCTAAAGCAGGCGGAGACGCACGAAGAGCTTAATAACGACGTCGAAGCGCGCAAGGTCGTTGTGAATCAGATCGCAGCGCTCGATAAGAAGATCGAAGAAGCGAAGACGCGCGAGGCGGACGCGGCGATCGCGGCGGCGACAGCGGAAGAGAAACACGCCGAAGCGGTGAAGTCGCTCGACAAGGCTCTTGAAAAAGGTATTATTGACCAAGAGAGGCGCGACGAACTCATGGCGAAGGCGGACGAACTACTCGCCGACGCGAAGAGGCGAGAGGCGGAAGCGAAAAAGGCGAAAACGGTCTCCGAAATCGGACTCGACGCGTTCATCGCGGCAGGCGAAAAGGAGAAGACGGCGCGTGAAAAGATCGAGGAGCAGTACGGCAAGATTCAAAAAGCGTTCCGCGAGGGGGCGATTTCGGAAGAACAGATGACGAAAGCGCGCCGTTCGCGCAAAAAACAGCTCGACGAGCTGGCTCGTCAAGAGAAGGAAGCGGCGAAACAGAACGCCGCGAGACGTCGTCAGGACATGCGGTCGAGTCTCGGAGTCGACGCGTTAATGGATTCGCTCAAGTCGCCCCTTCAGAAATACCGTGAGACGATGGACGAGATTGCGACGGCGATGAAGTCGGGCGCGATTTCAAGAGAGGAGCGCGCCGCGCTGGAGAATAAAGCCGCCGACGATTATTGGAAGACGATGACGAAGACTCGCGAGGATAAAGCGACGTCGCAGCGTGCG
>CACYBR010000023.1 GCA_902772705.1 uncultured Planctomycetota bacterium | reverse complement strand
GGCGACGATCCTGACGTCGTACGTCGTATTGGCGTCGAGGCCGGAGATCGTGCGCGAGGTCGCGGTCGTCGTCGACATGACGGTCCACGCCGAGTCGGGCTCCGTCGCCTTCTTATATTCGACGACGTATCCAGTCGCGTTTTCGACGGCGCTCCATTTGACGACGATCCTGTCTTCCGACGCGGTCGTCGTCGTGATCGCCGGGGCGTCGAGCGTGGAAGAACTGCGCCATACGGACCAGCCGTCGCTTGTGAGCGAGCGGACGCGTAGCTTGTAACCGGCGTAGCTGGCGCCGTTGGCGTGGGTCGCTGTGACCGTAACGGTTCCGTCGGGCTCGACGGCGCTCGCGTACGAGACGCGCGTCAAGTTGATCCATACGGGATACTCAGAGTCGTCGAGGTAATACTCTACCTGATAGGCTTGCGCGTCGCTCACGCCGACGAAGTTCATGACGAGCAGGTTTTGGTCGTCGACGTGAACCGAGAGCGCGGAGGGCGCGTCGACGAGCGCGGGCTTTGCGTACGCGACCGATTGTCGCGCGCCTTCGGTCGCGACGAGCCGGTACCATGAGAGGTTCGCCGCGTCGTCGCGCGAGAGTGTGAGCGACGCGAGGTTCGCGCCGTCAATCGCGTTCCAGGTCGTCCCGGCGTCGTTCGAGACGTACCACTGATACAGCGCGTCGGTCGTGGGCGTCGTCGTCGCCGTGATTGTGTCGCCCTCGGGGCGGTACGCCTCGTGGTCGAGTTCGAGTCCGAAGCTCGCATAGGAGAACTCCTGCGCGTCGAGCGTCCATCCCTGTTCGTTGATGGCGACGACTCTGAATTTTCCTTCGGTTCCGGCGTTGAACATGTTGATCGTGTAGGTCATTCTTCCGTCGGCGATCGTCGCGTTTCCGGAAGTAACGACGCCGTTTTCGACCGTAATGAGCGCGGCGCGCGCCCAAGAGCCGTTGACGCCCTTGAGGAACCGGTACGAGGTCGCGCCTTCGACAAGATTCCAACTCGTCGCGACGTTGCGGTTGACCGTGTCGTAAGGAGCCGTCTGACCGACGACGAGCGGATTGGGCTCAGACGGTTTCGTCTTGACGGCCTTAATGGCGCCGTACGCGGAGTTGGCGTCGGTCGCGCCGTCGCCGACCGCGTAGACGCGGAACTTGTACGTCGTTTCGGCGTTGAGCTCTGTAATCGTGAGCGTCGTCGCGTTCGTTTCCGGCAGCGGAATAAAGGCCGTGTCCGTCGGTCCCTTGTATTCCACGACATAGCCGGAAGCATTGTCGACGGCGTTCCATACGACCGTAACCGAGTTGGCGGTCGACGAGGAGGACTTCCAGGTCGGGGCGTCGAGGGGCGCGAGTTCTTCTGGCCGCGTCGTGACGGAAACGGTCGCGCTGTATTCGGAATCAGCCCAGGTCGCGTCGCCCGTCGCGACGATCCTGACGTCGTACGTCGTATTGGCGTCGAGTTCGGCGATCGTGCGCGAGGTCGCGGTCGTCGTCGACATGACGGTCCACGACGCGTCGGAGTCCGCCGATTTCTTGTACTCGACGACGTAGCCTGTCGCGTTCTCGATCGCGTCCCACTTGACGACGATCTTGTCCGCCGTCGCGGTCGTCGTCGTGATTGTCGGAGAATCGAGACTTCCCTGCGCCGCGGGCGCGATAACAAGAGACGCGGAGCTGCCGCGGGAATCGCCGGTTCCCGTCGCGACGACTTTAATATCGCAATCGGCTTGGGACGGCGTGAAGCTATGGCTGTTCCGGGCGGACGCGATTTCGACGTCCCCGGCGTCCGTTACGTAATACCACCCGATCGTCGCGCTCGCGTTGGCGGCGCCGACGACCGAAACGGTTATCGGCGACCCGGCGGAATATTCCGAAATGGAGGACGTCAGCGCGATCGGCGCGAACGCCTTCTCGTAATATCGTTCGAGCGTCGCGCCGGCGCCGTCGAGTCCGTAAACGCGGAACCCGTACGATTTGCCCGCATAGAGTCCGTTCGCCTCGATCGACGTCGTCGTAACTCCCGTCTTATAGACAGTCCAGGTCTCGCCGTCGTTTTTGGAGATCAGAACCTTGTAGCTCTCGGCGTCGGCAATAGCGTTCCATGAGACGTCCGCGACGCGCGTTGACGCGTCGTAGTCGAACCTGATCGAATTGGAGAGCTGCTCATAGTCGAACGCGAAAATGGTCGCGCCGCAGAATTCGTCTCCCGGCGCGCCGTTGGAGTTGGGCGCGACGAGTCGGAGCCCTTCGTAATATTGGACGGAGCCGTCGGCGCCGCCGACGAAGTAATCGGTTACGCCGTCGCCGTTGACGTCCCGCGCGACGAGACGCGAACGCGCCAAATCGCCGACGTTGAGCGCGACGCCGGCGGCGTCGACGAGCGGAACCGCGCTCTGGAACTTCGGCGCGCCGGTCGCGCCGACGTTCAGATAGACGAAGACGGAGCCCGACGTCGCGCCGGTCGCAATGTCGAAGAGTCCGTCGCCGTTGACGTCGGCGATCGCAGGGGCGGAGCGTCCGGAGTCGACGACGAGCTCGCCGACGCCGTCCGTGAGCGTCGTCGCGGCGCGGTAATCGTATTCTCCCGCGGTCTGCGACGCGTCGAGATAGACGCGGAATTTGCCGTCCATCGCGCCGACGACGAGGTCGTTGCGTCCGTCGTCGTTCCAGTCGAAGACGTCGAAAACGGCGCGGTTTCCGACGTCGAGCGGCGATTTCGCGCCGAGGTCGCCGACGACGAGGAGCTCCGGCGCGGCGAAAACACGAGGACTGGTCGAGACGCCGCGATAGAGGTGAATCGTCCCGTTGGAGAGCCCGACGATCAGGTCGTCAAGTCCGTCGCCGGTAATGTCGGCGAGTCGCGGCGCGGCGCCCTGGCATCCTCCCGCGGAGACGACGATTTCGACGACGTCGCCGTT
Organism: uncultured Planctomycetota bacterium; assembly: GCA_902772705.1. Lineage (GTDB taxonomy): Bacteria > Planctomycetota > Planctomycetia > Pirellulales > Thermoguttaceae > RUG369. The sequence continues at coordinate 636 of CACYBR010000023.1, read as the reverse complement.
TTCGTCCTGGCGTCCGGCGTAGAAACCGTCGGCATAGACGCGCGCGCCGTCGGTTCCCTGATTCAGGAAGACCTTGACGCGTCCCTTGCCGTCGGCAGATTTCTCGCCGACGATCAGGTCGAGTTTTCCGTCGTCGTTCCAGTCTCCGAGCGCAGGCGCGGAGTATGAATCGAGTTTGGCGACGACCTTATGCGCGCCGAGCAGGTCGGGCGCGCCGTCGTTCGCGCTCAGATCGGTTCCGCGCAGCATATTGCCGGCGCGGTCGCGGACGCGCGTCGAATCGATCGCAAGCGCGATGGGCGCGTTTGCGTTCGAGTCCTGAATGGAGCTTATCGATTCCTTGAGGAGCGCGGGGTCGAGGTCGTCGAGCGAGACGACGAGGGTCCGCGTCGCCGCGTCGAATCGGAAATCGGTCGCTTTGAGTGAGAAAACGCCGCCGCCAATCGCGCTCGCGAGCGTGACGACGTCGACGATTTCGCCCGTTTGAACGAGCGACTCAATATTGACGGCCTCGGAGAACGAGACGCGCAGTTCGTCGCTCGAATCGCCGGCGGCGACGGAGCGCGTTTCGACCTTTTCAACGGTAGGCGCGGTCGTGTCCATAATGACGGAGAGCGTCGTTTCCGAGACGTTGCC
>CACYBR010000022.1 GCA_902772705.1 uncultured Planctomycetota bacterium | reverse complement strand
GCGTGGTCGTTGAAACAACGATCCGATTGAGAAAACCGCCGCTATTCGATCAAAACGGAGAGAGACGTCTCACGCTCCGTTCTCGCTCGTTTCGGCGGACTGCTCCTCGAGCCGTTCCTCCAGCTTGCTCTTGTAGTCTTCCATATTCTTGACGTACTGTTTATGCTCGGGCTCAGGCCGCTTGTCTTTGTTTGCGGCGATGGCGACGTCGAAAAGTTTAACGCCGTATTCCGGATATTTGCGTGCCACGCAGTACGCCAAAGACGACGTCTCTGAGGCGACGTCTTTGTCGGACGCGGCCAGCGTCAGAACTTCGTCGACGCTCCTTTTGACGCCGTCGTCGTCGCCTGACTCAACCATTCTTCTCATTTCGAGGAGACGCTTTTCGAGCTTAAGCTTTACGAGGCTCTTTCGAGGACCATTTTCCCCGTACTCGACTTTGACGTTGAACAGAATCTTCTGACAAACGGGAATCGCGTCGTCGAGCATGGATATCGCCTGCTCTTCGCTGATATCGCAGAAGACCTCTTGGGAAAAAATCGTAATAATGTTACACGCGAACGAGAAGTCGTTAACTCTGAAAGCGTCCTCATATTCTTTCATGACGTTGAGAAACTCGTTAAACTTGACGCTGATCGCTTCTGCGTCTCTTTGTTTATACGCAAGGTGGAATTCCTTCCGAGCGAGAGAGATTTTGGTTTGAAGCTCCTGATTGCGGTCTTTATGCGTTTGATCCCACTCGACGTGTCTGCCATTGGCGAGATTCTGATCCAACTGCAATTGCGCGGCCGACGGGACGGGCTTGGGTCTTGTTAGGCGAAAAGCAACTTCTCTGACAACGGGCATGAGCACGTAGACGTTGGCGACGAACAGCGTCGCGCATCCGACAGCCAGAAGCGGGTTGCCAATAATTGATCTGCGATTCCTCAGAAAAAGGAACAACGTCGTCAGGCATCCGACCGGTCCGGCCAGAAGGAAACACGGGAGCGCGACCGAAATGGTAAAGACCTTCCACGGCTTGTCGATCGGTCCCTCGCCAAGAAAGAGACCAAAAATCCCGTAGAAAAAAAGAAAGGGACAAATAATCGCTATCGTGACGAGGACGTCGTTCAGAATTCTTTTCTTAGTCATAACGTTTTCCTCCGCATAACGCGCGGCGCTTGTCGGCGCCGCGCGCGGTTGTCGAATCGTTCGCTCGCTCGCCAGATTCTTGCGGCGAGCGTTAGGGAACGCTGATATGAGACCTAATAACAACGACGAATATCAACCATACAAACTCTCCTGATCCGCCTAAGTTGTGATTAAAACGCGCAGAACGTCATATAGCGCGATCCCGAGAAGCAGAACGTCTATTGACAGAACGATCAGGAGTTGAATTTTCACCCTTTTTTCGAGTTGGCGTTCACGCAGGCGGAGCCAGCAGGCGGTGGCGCCCAGAAGGGGCGCCCCGATAAGGCAAATGAAAAAAACAATATAGCCGACATTGACGGATATGGGAATTCCGAGGCTATTAAACGGCGCAATCCAGCGCTTGACGACCAGTTCTCCCATCGCCGTTCGCGTTATCTCAAAGAACCGGAGGAAAAGGAGCAGGGTAACGACCGGAGCGAAGGCGATTGACAAATGAACGAAAAAATTCTTCAACGACGATTGTTTTTCCATGGCTTGCCTGCTTGTTGGCGTCTTGAACGAGTTGGACGGTCAAAAGATCGAGGACGAGGGAATTTGGCGTCGACGACCTCCGGCGTCCGCCCTTTGATTCTGACCGCGTAACTCAACGACAAAGAGCCCGCCGTCAGAGGAAACCGCTCCCCTCTTATGTCTTTGTATGTTAAAGGTCTTGCAGTTATACAAGAATTTTTCGTTATTTTAGGAGATTTTGAGTCTCGCCGTCTCCGCATTGAATCGCGTCGTCGCGAGGATTGTCCAGGCGTTTAAACCGGGGCTTTGGTTCAGGGACAACGCGATTGCATCGTCGTATTTTTTCGCGTCGGAAAAAAGACGCCCGTCAGGGTTCTGCGCATGAAGGCACGTGTGGGAGCAGGGCGCCGGCGCGTTTCAGGAAGACGTTCGACGCCCCTTAATTGGAGGATTTGCGCAACCTTGTCGACGCCTGTTCTATTTCACGGATTCTATCGAGTTGATTCCGAATGTATCGTTTCTGGACGTCCGTGTAGGGAAAGCGCGGATTGGTCAGTTCCTTTTCGTAGAAGCTTTTGAGTTCGTTACGATAACGCTCCTGCCTATAAAGAGACGCCTCTTCCTGTCCCTCCCAGTAGAAGTCCTGAGTTCCAGCGACGGGAGCGGCGTATTCTGCGGCGTAGATTGCAAAGTGTTCTTCGCCCTTTTGAAGTCGAACCGTCGTACGGGGAGACCCGACGTCGCGTTTGCGCGTCATGGCCCAGGAAAGCGCCAGTTCGCGGCGGACGATTTCGAATCGTTTTCGTTCGTTCTCGGGAATCTTTTCGTTGAACTCCAGCGATCTTTCCAGAATCAGAAGTCTGCGAATCTGGATAAGAGACTGATACGTCTTCGTCTTGAGGTTCCGATAGGAATCGAGTAAAACTTTGCCGTATTCTTCCATGGAACGGTCCGCAAGCTCGCCCGATTCGTTGAATAGAGTTTTGTACAGTTCAGGCTCCTCTTTTTGGAAAAGGGCGATTCGTTCTTTAAGGAGCGTTTGGGTTCTGGAAAGGTATTCCTCTGCGCCGGGCGAGAGCGACAGATAGTAAACCGCCCAATCGGAAAACGG
>CACYBR010000021.1 GCA_902772705.1 uncultured Planctomycetota bacterium | reverse complement strand
GTCGCTGGAACGTCATTCTTCGACGCCGAAGATTTTCGACGATTTTGCCGGGACGACGACGTCCGCGTAACGATAATCCTGATCGCCGAAGTTGACAACGACAGAAATCCCGTTGCCGAAGACGGTTCGCTGGACCCTTCTATCCTCGGTAAGGATCTGATGGTCTGTCATTTCGACACGACCAGTCAACCGAGAAACGGGCTCCGCGATTTTATAGCTTTCGATAAAGCGTTCACGGTTTTTGTCGAGAAAATCGCGCTTGAACCCATACAGAGGCGGAACGCCGTAAAGCGCGTTGAAGAGATCGCGTTTGAGCCAGCATGCCGGGAATTTGTCGTTATTGTCGCCCCAGTACCAGTATGAGACGACGCATCCGTGGTAGACAAGTTCAAACAAGGGCAGACGGTAGGTTTCGCCGAGTTGATATTTTTCAACGAGCTCGGGGACCTCGTCCCAGATTCGTTCAAGATAACGACCCGCTTCCGGGCAGCGATACGGACCGATGCTCATCATTCCTTCGTAATAATCGCAGTACGGGACAGACGAGTCGATTCCAGTCTCGCTTCCGCATACGAGATTGAAGCGTTTTCCCAGAAGACCGAGGAGCGCCATTCTCGCGACTTTGCTTTCCGACCGCGTCATAGGGTGTTCCGGATTCCAGCATTCACGCCATGGCGACGCTACCGTCGTGTCGATGAACTGGCAACGGTATGGAGTTGTTTCGAGGAGCTCGCCGAGTCTTTTTTCGGCATAGGGAACAGCCTTAAGATCGCAGAGGACGCCGCACGGGATCCGCGGTTTTGTTTTGTCCTTCGCGTCGACGGACCATCCGCGGGTCCAATGCCCGTCGGACGAGTCCCACGCGATATCTTTAGGCCATGCTTCCGGAATCCATCCGCTGTGAACGCCAGGAAGCTCCGGATACCGAGCGGGATCCATGACGTCCTGATAAATATCATATCTTGAGGTCAGGACGCCCTCGAGCGCGTTCATCTCTTTGATCTGTCGCGCGTCGCCGCCGGCGCTCCAGAGAATGTGATCGAAGCCCATCTCCTGAAGTTTATGGATCGTTTCCAGCTTGTCGCCGTCCCAGCTCCAGATATTCGCCGCGCCGACGAGGCGCTCGATTCCTTCCGCAAGATTCGGATTGCGCTTGATCTTCTCGTCGAAGGAAACGAGCAGTCCAATCTTTCGCGCGTACTCCCGATAGCGTTTGCACATAGCGACGTAGCCGCCCTCGTTGAAGAATACGAGACGCAACGATTTGTCGTAACCAAACAATTTTTTGGGACCGAGCCAGGCTTGCGCGGCGGAAAGCGTCTTTGCTTCGGGATTTGACGCCTGAGGATCCTTTGGATCGACCGCGAACGGTCGTATGAGAACGATCGAGTCGTCCGGCGTTTCGACAATCCCCATGTAACCGTCGCTCCTGGACGGATCGATCGTGTCGTTAACAAAGCCCCAGAACGCCATGCACAGACCGTGTCCACAGAAGGTTCCAAAGGTGTAGATACTGGAGAGCCCTGGAGGATTCTCCGTCGTGGGGAAGGAGATTCCTTCGTTCATCGGGAGGATTGCTCGGTCAGTCGTACGCGACGCAAACGGATAAGGATAATGGATCGCTTCGGGTTGGTCCGCTTGAGGATCGGCTTTGAGTCGCACCACGATTTCGGGCGCGTCTTTTTCAAGCTCAACGGTTGCGTGGAACGCAAGGAAGCTCTGCGCGTCGAAGAGTTCGAAATCGACTCCTTGCGGAATCGGTTGGGCGTTCAGGACAAAAAGTTGCGAGCGATCTTCAACGGTCTGCTCCCAGCGTCGCCCGGTTCGAACGTCCAGCACGCTGAAGGACGCGTCTTCCATTTTGAATTGAACGTGGAGACGCTCGTTTTCCGCAGGAAAGGTTCCTTTCACGGAACTCAGCGGCAACGCGCCCGTTCTTTCGAGCTTGAACACTTCGAGATACGCGTCGGTCTTACCGTCGCCTACGACGCGTGGTTCAATTTTCGCAACTCCATAGGGAACGACGAATTTCGTTTCGCTGGAGCGCCAGTCGCCATATGGAAGTTCTTCCTGCCCTCCAAAGATCCAGTCGGTCGCTTTGTCGTCTTCTCCGTAAAGAACCACGCTCGGACGCACGGCTTTTTCGCCGCAGTTCTTGCCGCGGTAACGGATGGTGAAGATTTCGCCTGGTTTTACGTCGATCTTTGCGGGGATACGTAACGCCCAATCCCGTTCTCCCGAGTAGACGACGTGGGTTGCCGCCTTGCCTTCAGGCGTGGCGTTTTCAACTGCGGCGACGGTTAAGGCGCCGTCTTCGCGCGCCCAGCTTGGAGGCTCGAGTGGAAGCGTCCATGTTTCTTCGCCCATGCCGTGGGCGCAGAACGAGCCAAAGAGAGCGGTCAGCGCCGCATAGGTCCAAAGGAAAGAGTTAAGAAAACGCCGCATGTTTTTCTCCGTTGTTTTCCTGACGTTGGGAAACGCAGAATACAAAATCCTGCCATTGCTTGCATTGTAACCGAGGCTATGACGCTTTTAAAGAGCGAAGTCCTCAGGACGCCCCTTTCTTTTATCGGGATCCCGCTATAATTCTCTCTGGACGTCGAGGCTGCGAAAACGAGCAAGGAGATTTTGAGAATGGAAACGTTAACCGCAGGTTATCTTTCCGCGATTGCTCTGGGAGCCGTTTTTGGATTTCAGGGGTCTGTTTCCCCAGGGCCGTTACAGACGGTTATCATTTCAGAATCGTTGACGCATGGCGTCCGTTCCAGCTGGCGCGCGGCGACGATCTCCCTGATTTCTGATCCTATTGCGCTCGTTATTGCGGTTTGTTTCGTGGCAAACGTTCCCAACGTTCTCCTTGCGGCAATTGCTTTTTTGGGCGCGGCGATTCTTTGCAAGATCGCGTGGACTCAGTTTAAAACGAACGATAAGGATTTTGATTTTCAATCGAAACCGCGACTTTCGCTCCTGACAATCTGGTTGACGAATATACTTAATCCGAATCTCTGGGTTTTCTCTTTTACAATTAACGCTTTTCAGATCAATCACTTTTACGAGAAGTTCGGCGTCATGGTCGCCGCGACGTACCTTGTAACATTTTTTGTTGCAATATGTTCCTGCAACCTGACGACGGCGTTGATTGTTTCCGGGAGCAAACGATTTTTCAACGTGCGTTGGCTTGTCGCGATCAACAGAACGCTCGCCGTCTTTCTTCTTTTAGTCGCTCTTCGATTTGTCTATTTGGGACTTGATTATCTCGACGTCTTTCGAGACTTCGTTCAGATTGACATGGAAGCGGCGCGCTTTCTATGCTTTTCGACGATATAGGACGTTCCTTTCTATACGTCAAAGAATGAATGTTAAAATTTGTTGATTTTAGTGATTTTTCGGAAAGTCGTTAAGGTCTCAATGCGTTTGGTCGATAATACCGATAGCGCCGATAGGGCGTGGATGATATAACAGTACCCGCGACGATTGTTTGATCGGACGCGCAAAATAACGTAGTTAGACGCGGTAACGCGTCGTCGTTGAAAGGACGTGTAAATGAAGTCTCCCAACGCTTCACTGACTTCCTGCATCAGAGCGTCGTTCGCGAGCGTTCGGAAATGCCGAACCTTGCGTCCCGCTGTTGCAATGATGCTGATCTGTCCGCTTGTTTTCGCCGCCTGCCAGTCGACGGGCTCTGGTCAGACAAGAGCCCCGAAGAGCGATAATCCCTATGCGAAGAACGATCCTCGAACTCCTGAAGAGGAAGAATATTATCGCGACGTTTATTCCGGCGATTGGAGCGAAGACTCACAGAGCGGTCTGGCTTCTGTGTACAAGCACAGCGGTTCGGTTACGATGCCTAAACATTGGCAGAGTATGCCTCCGGGAGCTAAGACCCTTGAAGAGATCCGTTTCGAATCGTCTCAGCGTAAGATGGCGGAAATGCGTTCGATGGGACGCCCGCTGCCGACGTCGTCCGCTCCTCGCATGACGACTCCCGTTTCGAACGCGCCGGCGCCGCCTTCCTCGCCCGTCGCGCAGCCCTACGCTTCTGCGCAACCTGCGGTTCAGCCGCGCGTTTATGTTCAGAATCCTGCGCCGGCGTCCGTTGCGGCTACTCCGAATCCTGCCGCGCAGTATCCTGTTCAGAATACCGTCGCGCAGAGCGTCGCCCCCATGACGGCTCCTCAGTTCGTCGCTCAGGCTCCGAACTCGTCGAATCTGGGGCAGGGCGTTCAGTTTGTCGCTCAGGCGCCTGCTCAGCCGCAGACGCAACCCGCGCCTTCTCAGCCTGCTTCGCCGGTTCCCGCCGTCCAGACTCCTGTGATTCAGGGCCCTGCCGCCGTTTATCCTCAGACGCAGCCGCAACAGGCGGTCTATCCGTCTGGCAATATCAGCGCTTCCGCCGATATCCTGAACGTCGGCGAATGGATCGTGCGCGGCCAGGTCATCAATAAAGCGGATTCTTCTGCCGACGACTCTGACGAAGATCCGTTTGCCAACGGAGACGAAGAGGAAGGCGACGACTCCGGCGAAGATCCGTTTGCCAATGGAGACGAAGAAGAAGGCGACGACTCCGGCGAAGATCCGTTTGCCAATGGAGACGAAGAGGAAGGCGACGACTCCGAAACTGAAGAAGTTGTTGCTGACGCGCAGGAGGAGAAAGTCGTCGAAGAGCAAAAGAAAGAAGAGCCTTCTGTTAAAGTTTCGGTCGACAATGTCAATGTGAAATCGGTCGCTCCTGAAGCAAAGGCGGCGATTCCATCCATCGTCGGCGCGTCTGGGAACGCTTCCACCGAGACTTACTCACGCGGGAAGAAACTGCCCATTGAAATCAATCCGTCGATCGCCGGTTCTTATGCGAACGTTCATCGTCCCGTCGACGCTCCGGCTCCGGAAGATAAGAGTCAGTCTCGCGTCAAGTATGACGAATACGTTGTTAACGGCGGCGATTCCCACGCGCAGGTTATTTCGCGAAAAGACTGGTCCGTCGATAATCTCGACGTTGAAGATTCGGTCGTTCATTTTGATACTGTGGACGGTCGTATCCTTACCGAACCCTCCAACCGCGTGTTTCTGTATAGTCCGCGTTTTGGCGCCGTGCGTCAACTCGTCGGACCGATCGAGGGCGATCAGCGCGAAGGCGTCGCGATTGCCAACACGAATGAAGAAGCGGTTCAGGGAGAGGAGATCGCCAGCGCCGACGTGCGCTCTCAAGAGATTCGTCCTCTTGGCGCGACTGGCTCCGAGCAGCCTCAGGGCGCCGAAACGACCGTGGGAATTACCGTTTCTACCGGCCTTCAGGGCGCTCTGGAAGGCGACTCTCAGATCCGTCTTGGCGCGATGCTGACGTCTGAAACCGTCGACGGACTCAGCTCCGAAGACGCAAGCCTCATGCTTGACGGCGCAATTGCCGCTCAGGGATGGAGCGGCGAACAAGGCGTCGCGGTCTCGACTGATTTGGTCAACGTTTTCTCGAACGCTTACATCGACGGCGCCGCTACCATTTACCAGATTAAAGACGATACGAAGACCTCAAAGCTTCGCGTCATTAAGATTGCGAATAAGGACGCCGCCAAGCCCGGAGAGTTTGTCGAATTCACGCTGCGCTTCGAAAATATCGGCGATCAACCGATTGGAAACGTCACGATTCTCGACAACCTTTCATCCCGTTTGCGCTATGTCGACGGGACCGCTCAGTCCTCTGTTCAGGCTGATTTCCTTGCCGATCTCAATGAAAAGGGCTCTCTTGTTCTGCGCTGGGAAATCGAAAAGCCTCTTTATCCGAAAGAATTTGGCGTGGTGCGTTTCATCTGCAAGGTTCAGTGAGCCGCGTCCTGTAATTTGAACTCGCCTTGCCCGGACGACCGTGCAAGGTCAAGAGAACGGATAGACGTTGCGTTTGTTGGGAGCGCGACTTCTGTCCGTTTTTCTTTTTCTGTTTACGAACGACTCTGATTCCAAACGCTTGACCGCCGATTTCTTTCTGTTTACACTTGAGAACGTGTGACGCCGGAGGAGCCTTCCCGGCATGAAATGGATCGTTTTTGAACTATATTATCGAGTGAACGATGGCAAATTTGGAAGACGGCGATGGAAGGGAAACAGTCATGCTCGATCCCAAAGAACGATTTGAGCGATTGAAGGCTGCCAGCCTTTATCTTCGGGAATCTGAGCCGCCCGCTTTGGATTTCTATCTTGCTGAAGAGATGGATCGCGTGATCGCCTTGTTTGAGCCGCCTCGCGATCCGAACGGAAGAGAACCGACGCGGCAGGAACAGGAGCTCGAATGGCGTAACGTTCGGCGTTTTCTGCGGCAAATAGACGGGCACGTTTCCGATCTCGAGGCGTTCTCGTCCTATGCGCGCGAGTCGTTTGAGAAGGACTGGACCTCTCGTAACGCGCAGGGGCGGCGCGAAAGAATCGAGGAATGGCTTCTTGAAGACCGTTTTCATGGCAAGACCAATCGTTTGAAGAATTACGCGCTCAACCTCGCTACGGTGACGATGAACGACGACGATTTCGAAGCAAAGAAAAATCGGATCGTCGATGCGATTGTCGGCGATAAGGAAGCCGCTTTTACGCTTAGCGAATACTCTTCGGCTCTCGACGATTACGGTTTTTCCGATTCTGAAGAAGCGAAATCCTTTTGCGACGCGATGATTGACTTTTTACGCGATCGTCTCATGAACGCGCCAGAGGAAGCCCACGAGCCAGAGGAATCTCACGAGCCAGAGACTTCTCCGTCGTCCGAGTCTGTTTCAGTCCATGAACAGGCAACGCCCGAGTCAGTTCCTTTGGCCCAACCGACGGCGCCTCCTGAAATGGAACCGAACGACGAGGAGGACGAGTCTTCTGGCGAATCGGAGTGCGACGCCGACGACGAATCGTCTCGCGGCGACGACGGTTATTACCCAGTGGACGAAGCGCTCGCGAGGGCGGCTCAGGAAGCGAATTCTTTTCGGGAATATTCGCCTGGCAGCGCGACGCGCGAATATCGCGCGGCGGTGGATTCCGCTCGTGAAGTTGCCGCGCGCCAAAAGGAGAAGGTTGACGAACGTTATCACGAGAAGATTGACCGGATCCTCGATTCCTACGAGCGGAGGCTTGCGTCCTGGTACGATCGTTATCATCGCAACGCCGCTTCCTGTCCTTCGATCATGATTGCCGGCGCCGGGAATTTCCCGCGTAAAAAGCACGAGAAAAAGGTGCGTCGCACCGGCGAATTGCTTCGTGAACACGAAAAGATTACGGAACTGATGCGCGCGCTCCAGAGCGTTGGGCTCGGGGGAATCAGCTCCGACGACGCCGACGCGATCGAAAGACTTGAAGCGAAACTCGCGACGCTTAAGGAACGTCACGAGGAGATGAAAAGGGCGAACAAATATCGCAGGGAGCATGGTTCCTGGGACGGTTACGACGGTCCTCTTCAAGACAAGATTTGCTACGACGGTCCTGAATTTTACCAGTATTTTAACCTGCCTAACAGTCTTGCGGAAATTCATCGAGTCGATCAGCGAATCAAATTTCTCAAGCGTCAGGCCGAGATGGAATATGGCGGCGGCTGGAACTTTGACGGCGGCGTCGTCAAGGCGAATAAAGAGGATAATCGATTGCAAATTTTCTTTGATTCCATTCCGTCAGAACAGACGCGCGCCGAACTGCGACAACGCGGTTTTCGATGGTCGCCCCGAAATAGAGCGTGGCAACGCATGCTTACCCCCGACGCTATCTATGCCGCGAAACAATTGGGCTTCATCCCTAAGGACTGGACGATGGGAAACGCTTCCCAGAATTGAATATCAAACGTTTCTTTAAACGTTGGATGAAAACGAAAGAACTCCGTGAAGCGAGACTTTCCTTCACGGAGTTCTTTTTATGCCGCAAGTCTGAGAATATAGGAGACGTCAATAACAGCTATCCCTGAACTGTAGCGGGGGCAACGACGTTCCAATTAGAATATCGGTAGATTGGTCGAGAGGGCTTCTGCGTTCCAGTTTTCAGCGCATGTAACACTGGGTCTGATTTCCTGAGCGAACAATGTTGCGAGTTCCTTCCAAAAGAGGTTGAAATCAGAACAGTCAGTCTGACAAACGTCCCATGACGCGTTGACTTGAGCCGATTCTGTATGCGGATTCTCGTCGTTCCAGAAGGGATCGACGACAGGTTTGTCTGTTTGATGATTTTCCCATAACATGCAGACGACGCGGGACTCTTCCTCGTGGCGTTGAACAGGCTGATCCTCTTCCGAGGGGGCGCGCTCCACTGTCAGAAGAGGCGAACTCATTTCTTTAATTTCTTCTGCCGTCAGGTATCCGTCGGAGTCTTTGTCCGCTGTGACGAAGGCTTGACGTTGAGCGTAGCTAAGAGTGGACGTGGATATGAGCGACGTTATCTCAAGTTTGTCGTCGGATGTGGTCTTGTCTTTTCCATTGTCGTTTAGGTTATCGACTCTGGCGTTTTTCGCGGAAAACAACAACGACGAACATCCAACGGCAACTATTCCGGCGACGGCTAAGAGCTTATTCATGGTTTGGAACGATTATAAAAGCACGGCGAAACGTTAGAACAAGAGAGATTTCTGCTCTTATGAGAATTGCAGAACAGAAATTTAACTGTCATGTTAAACAGACGTCAACAACAAGTAGTTTAGAGGTTTCGGAGATTTCGGAAATAATGATCAAATATAAATCCGACAATGCCCTGGTAATGTAAAATCCCCATGAAGAAACTTTTCATGGGGATTTCACGATTACATATTTTCAAAATCACTCTGGCGGAGAAATTCCTCAGTTTTGTCCCGCTTCTTCGTGGGGTTCCTTCGAATCTTCGTGGTTGGGCTTGTTAAACTCCGGCTTTCCGCCCATAGGAGCGCCGAACTGAGGTCCGCCGAAACCGGGCTGTCCTCCCATAGGAGCGCCGAACTGAGGAGCGTGGAAGCCCCACGGCGGGGTAATGGCCTTGAACTCTTCCTCGGAGAGGAACCCGTCGGAGTCCTTGTCGGCGTTCTTCAGGTTGTCTTTAATTCCCTGCGGCGTCTGTTCGGGCAGCTTGGAAAGTTCGAGCTTTCCGTCCTTGAAGGCGTCGCCGAAGAAACCGGGTCCCTGAGGTCCGCCGAAACCGGGCTGACCGCCACGAGGACCGCCAAACTGAGGAGCGCCGAAACCGTGCTGACCGCCACGAGGACCGCCGAATTGAGGAGCGCCGAAACCGTGCTGACCGCCACGAGGACCGCCGAATTGGGGACCGTTGCCGAGAACGCGATTGACGAAGAAAGGAAGAGAACGATATTTTTCACGAATCGTATCAGCGAGCGCTTTCTGTTCTTCGTCGTCGAGGAGCCCGTCGGAGTTCTTATCGAATTCCTTCAAAAAAGCGTCGACTTTTTCGATAACGAACGCGTTGTCGTCGTTGATGAAATCGGGCTTTTCACCCTCTCGGAACTCGAATTTAGGACGCGGAACAGCGCGGAGTTCTTCCATGGAGAGGAAGCCGTCGCCGTCCTTATCGGCCGCTTTCATTTGTTCTTTGCGAGCGTCGGACATTCGCTCCGGGAGTTTGGAGAGATCAAGTTTGCCGTCCTTAAACGCTTCGCCAAAGTTTGGCGCCTGAGGTCCTCCAAACCCGGGTCTTCCGAAAAAGCCTTGCCTGTCCTGTTGCGGACCAAAGCCGGGTCCCCTGAAACCACGAGGACCGTTCCGGCGGTCGTCGCGAACGATGTTCATGGTAGAACGCGCTTCCTCAACGGTGAGAAAACCGTCGTTGTCCTTGTCCGCCGCTTTGAAGGCTTCCTTTCGTTCGTCGGGAAGGCGGTCGCTTGCCAGTAATTTGGAGAGATCGTACCGACCGTCCTGCATTCGCGCTTCTTCCATGATCCGCCCGTTGGGCTGATCACCTTCGTTATTTTGGTTGTTTTGCGCCTTGGCCAACTGCATAGAGGCAACGGCGGCTGCGATGGTTATGGCGATGGCGATACTTTTTTTCATGGTATTGTCCTTTCTCAAATAAGACGACGTTCGCTCGAAAACTGGTCTGCGTATATTGCAAAAGCCGTTATGCCGCGAACGCGGTCATTGTCTTCCTAATTTTGAGATTTAGTATGGCAACATTATCTAAATCCCGATAGAATCATGACTTCATTTAGTTTAACTCCAAAAATGTTTTTTTGTTTCGATAAAAAATTATTTTTCTTTTACGTAACTCGTCTTTGAGGAACCAGGGGCCGCCGACTCGAATCGCAGGACGGGGATGGACGACCAAGGAGCTTCTCAGCGGTATTCTCTATGTCGAGGTAGTTATCACGGAGGTTCCCCCTGTGACGGAGCCTGTCTTCGACGGTTAGCCGCCGTGAGTAAGTTTTCGACGCCTTTACGAGCGATTCGATTTTGCATTGCCGGAGAGGTTAAACTGCGATCGTTGACAAAAGTTTCGCAAGAAAAAAATTTTTAAAAGAAATGTAAACTGTCAGTCAGCATTAGGTTAAATCAGGTTTATCGCCGGTAAATACAAAAACGCCCCGTGAAGAATCGCTTCTTTACGGGGCGTTTAAGAACGAGGGACGTCCGATCGGGGACAGCCACGCTTCATCCGGTTTAATTTAAATTCGGAGCGTGAAGACGGTCCGATAAGGAGTCATGCGAGGTGAAGCGCCAGCGTTGCGCAAACTGGCAGTCCGCAGACCGACGACGTCCGACGAATTTCAGTTCTGTCCTCCTTCTCTGGGCGCGCGCCTGTTCTGAGGACGAGCGCCTTGCGGTCTATCACCCTGAGGACGCTGGCCAGCGCGACCCTGAGGACGATCTCCCTGGGGACGACCCTGACCCATCATGCCCGGCCCGAATCCTCCGTTAGGCGCGCCAAAGCGTCCCTGCATATCTCCGAAAAGGAGCGCGATAAAGCGCGGAAACATCGGGGACTTTTCGCGGACGACGTTGGCGGCGGCGCGTTGTTCTTCCTCGTCGATGATTCCGTCCTTATTCTTGTCAGCGGCTTTGATCGCTTCAATCGCCTTGTCGACGATGAACGCGTTGTCGTCGTTGAGGAAGTCCGGCTTTTCACCTTCTCTAAACTGGAACTTCGGACGCGGCATGGCGGAAAGTTCCTCGCGAGTCAGGAAACCGTCGTTGTCCTTGTCGGCGGCTTTGAAGGCGTCCTTTCGTTCCTGGGGAATCTGGTCCGGGAGCTTGGAGAGATCAATGCGTCCGTCGTCAGTGCGCGCGGAGGCCATGAAATCGCCAAAAGGACGCTGAGGTCGGTCGCCTCTTTCAGGCCCTTGAGCGGTTGCAAACTGGGCGGAAGCCAGCGCGGCGGACAAAGTTAGCACGAGCGTGAAGAGCTTTTTCATAATACCTACCCTCATCTTGTCTCGGGGTCGTTCCAACGGCGACCGACCCCCTGATTACGGTTTCTTTGGAACAAGACGCTTCTTGTCGGAAACCATGCTTACGAAATTCGTAAATCTTTATTGTGAAGTCATTACGAATTTACCATCGTTTGCCGTTCATGGTGGATTAAACCGCAGAAAAGAGACGAAGTTTCGTCAGAAAAATATTTTTTTCTATTTTTTTCAGAATAACGTCGCAATGGGTTTGTGGCAGAAAACGAGACGGCTGGAAGGCGCCCCGTGAAGACGCGCGTCTTTACGGGGCAGTCCGATGGAATTTGCCGAGAAATCGACGTTAGAGCGAGGTTGATTCTCCGCCGGCTATTGTCGCCATACCGTGCCAGACGTCGAGATTGATCGCGTCTGAAATGAAATGAACGGAGCCGTCTGCCGTCACGACATTAACGCCGCTCGCATGATAACTGCGCGAACCGTAATAACCGTAGTTCATCCAGTTGCACGACGCGCCGGAAAAGTTCGGCGGCAGGAACGCGCCAAACGTCGTGTAGGTTGGGACGCCCGAGAGCCAGTTGCCGCAACGATCGAGTTGCCAGCCGGGGGACGCGACGCTTTCCTGAACCGCTTCGACTTCCGAGGGCGTGGAAAGGTCAAAAATCGTCTTGGGCACGCTTTGCATGACGACCTTGCGCAGAAGATTGCCCTTGCGAATTTCGTCCAGCGTTCCGCTCACAGACTGATCCGCGCCCGCGCCTATCGTGCTTTCCGCCATCAGCAGCGTGTTAGACGTTCCGTCGACACAGGCTGAAAGCGTGTTGTC
>CACYBR010000020.1 GCA_902772705.1 uncultured Planctomycetota bacterium | reverse complement strand
GTTAAGGGGGTAATTTTTGAAAAAATGCAAAAATCTTACGCCTTAACTGGCAAATAACGCGATTTTTCAACAACCTCTCCGTACGTCTCGGGGAGGTTGTTTGTTATACGCCCGGGAGCGCTGAAAAAGGAGCCGCGTTCCATTTAAACTGCTTTTCGCGAAGCGGCTCCGACCGTCTATATGGGCAAAAGCATAAAGCGCTTATATAATATCGGGAAGATTCGTCGACAATCCATGTTTTCAGAGAGGCTCCAATGAAAAAGAGAAGTTCAGCGATCCTGCTTGTCGCGACGTTGTGTCTGGCGACCCTGACCGGTTGTCAACGCCATGACAGCGAAGAGGAATTGCTCGCGAAGTTGATCGACTCGATCTATACGCCGACCTACAAGGAGGACTCCGCCGCGCGGTGCGCCCTGGCAAGATGGGCGTGGGACGAGTTGACGGACGCTCAGAAAGCGCGCGTCAAAGGCGAGCATGCCGATCCCGATTATTTCGGGCTCGACACGGGCGACGCGTCGCTCGACGATCCTCTCAACGCGGACGGGATCGGCGAGAATGAGATTCTGATCGTGAGCTTTGGGACGTCCTTTAACGAGAGCCGCGTCGAGGATATCGGCGGCGTGGAGAAGGCGGTCGCCGCAGCCTGGCCCGACTGGTCCGCGCGCCGCGCCTTTACGTCGCAGATTATCGTCAACCACATTCTGGCGCGCGACGACGAGAAGCTCGACAACGTCCAGCAGGCGCTTGACCGCGCGGTCGCCAACGGCGTGAAGAACCTCGTCGTCCTGCCGACGCTGCTCATGCGCGGCGCGGAGTACGACGAGGCGACGTCGTTCGTTCGCCGATACGCGGATAAGTTCGAGACCGTCCGAATCGCGGAACCGCTTTTGGGACGGTCGGACGCGTCGGACTCCGACAAGGAAAGCGCGGTCAAGGCGGTTGTCGCCGAAGCGGTCAGGGTCGCGGGCTACGAGAGTCTCGGCACGGCGGCGTCCGGGGGCGTCGCGTTCGTGCTGGTCGGCCATGGCACGTCGCACGCCGCGAGCGTCGCGTATTCCCAGACGCAGGCGAAGCTCGGCGAACTCGGCTATGACAACGTCTGGATCGGCACGGTCGAGGGGAAGCCGGAATCGACAGAACTCCAGGCTGTGATCGACGCGGTCGCCGCCGCCGGGTATAAGAAGGTCGTGCTGCGTCCGTTTATGGTCGTCGCGGGGGACCACGCGCACAACGATATTGCAGGCGACGACGAGGATTCGTGGAAGAGCCGTTTTGTCGCGTCCGGGAAATTCGAGTCGGTCGACGTTCAGATTGCCGGGCTCGGCAGGATTGCCGCGATTCGCGACCTGTATTTGTCTCGCCTTGCCGAAACGATGGAGAAAGCGCAATGACAAGAATAACGCGGCGCTCTTTTGTCGCCTTGGCGCTGGTCGGCGCGATTTTTTCCGGCTGCAAACCTAAGACGGACGGTCCCGGAGTCGTCGCGGAGACGCTTGATCTGCCCGACGGCGTCTACACCGTCGACTTCGAGACGGACAGCCCGATGTTCCACCTCAACGAGACGCGTCATGGCAAGGCGCTCCTGACCGTTAAGGACGGCGTCGCGACGTTGCGACTCGTTATGCCGTCGAAGAACGTCGTGAATCTCTTTCCCGGCAAAGCGTCGGACGCGGAGAAAGAGGGCGCCGCGCTCCTGACGCCCGACGTGGAGAAGGTCGTCTACGACGACGGCGCGACGGAAGAGGTCTACGCCTTCGACGTTCCCGCGCGCGCGATTGGAACGCCCTTCGATCTGGCGCTCCTGGGAACCAAAGGCGCATGGTACGATCACCGCGTCACGGCGTCCAACCCTGAGCCTTATGAGAAGCCCGCGCCATTGATTACGCTCGAGCCGGGCGAATACGCGATACCCGCGACGCTCGAGGGCGGTTCCGGACGCGCGTCGGTCGTTTCCCCCGTCTCCGTCGTCGTCGACGCCGGCGGATATTCGATAACGCTCGAAATGAGCAGTCCTTACTACGATTATATGATCGTGGAGGGCAAGAGATACGAGCCGGTCGTTTCAGAGGGCGCCGCGATCTTTAAGCCGACGCTTTCCTCGCTTCCCGAAACGCTGCCGCTGGTCGCGGATTCGACGGCGATGAGCCGTCCTCACGAGATCGAGTATCGACTCGTTTTTGACGCGAGCGGCGCGGTCAGGAAACAACCGCTATGAGAACCAGAATTCTTGCGCTTTTACTTCTTCCGATTCTGGCGCTGGCGTCGTGCGCTCGCGGCGTAGACGCGCCGGCTGCCGCGTCCGCGCCGACGCCGGCAGGCGCGCTGACGCTCGATTACGCGACGCAGTTTTCCGTCGAGCGCTTCAGCGACGGGTACGCGCTCGTTCACGTCGCCGACGGGCGCGATTACGCGCTTGTTCCCGAAGGTCGTTCGCCGTCGACGCTCGGTTCGCCCAACGCGACGATCGTGACGGTTCCCTGCGACCGACTCTACCTCGCGGCGTCGTCTGCCGGCGACCTGTTGCGCGCGCTCGACGCGCTCGATCGGATCGCGTGTTGCAGCACGAGCGCGGAGAATTACGCCGTTCCAGAGCTTCGTCGCGCGCTCGAGTCGGGCGCGATTCGATACGTTGGCAAATACAGCGCGCCGGAGTATGAGACGCTCCTGAGCGAGAAATGCCGGCTCGCGATTGAGTCGACGATGGTTTATCATACCCCTAAGGTTCGCGAGCAGCTTGAAAGGCTTGGGATTCCCACGCTGATCGAGCGTTCGAACTATGAGACGGAACCCCTCGGGCGTCTCGAATGGATTAAGCTTTACGGACTGCTGCTTGGGCAAGAGGAGGAAGCGTTCGCTGTTTTTGAACGCGCGAAGAGGACGGTCGACGAGCTTACGACGAAGCTTGACGCGGGGGAATCGCGCGAGCGCAAACGCGTCGCGTTCTTTTACGTTTCCTCGAACGGTTACGTAAACGTGCACAAGCCGGGCGATTACGTCTGTAAAATGATAGAGCTCGCGGGGGGGCGTAACGCGCTCGACGGGCTGGCGCTCGAGCCGGAGCGCGTCAGCGCGCTTTCGACGGTCAACGTCGACTGGGAGGCGTTCTATCAGCAAGCGGTCGACGCGGACGCGCTGATCTACAACGGTTCGATCGACGGGGGGATGACGACCCTCGCCGAGTTGATAGCGAAAAACGAGCTGTTTAAAGAGTTTAAGGCGGTCAAAACAGGGAACGTCTGGAGTACGAGTCTCAACATGTATCAGGAAAGCAGCCGGATAGCGGACGCGATCGTCGATTTTAAATTGGCGATCGACGGGGACGAGTCGCGTCCACTGCGTTATCTGACGCGTTTGAAATAACGGGGGTAGACGACGATGAAGCGCCGTGAGGTCGTTCTATACGCGATATTGGTCGCGCTCGTTTCGACGCTTGCGCTCTTGAATCTTGCGTCGGGTAGCGCGAAGCTTACGCTTTCGGAGACGTCGCGGGTTCTCTTTTCCCACGACGTTTCGAGCGTCGAAGGCGCGATCGTGTGGAATATCCGTACGCCGCGGATGGTCGCCGCCGCGCTGCTGGGCGGCGCGCTTGCGCTTTCGGGGTATCTTTTGCAGGCGTTTTTCGTCAATCCGATCGCGGGTCCGTACGTTTTGGGGATATCGTCGGGCGCAAAGCTTGTCGTTGCGACGCTGCTCGTGGCGTCGTGCCGTTACGGTTTCGCGCTGCATTCGTCCATGATGGTATCCGCGGCGTTTGTCGGAGCGACGATAGCGACGACGCTCGTCATCCTCGTGGCGCGCAAGGTACGGAACATGGCGATTCTGATCGTCTGCGGAGTCATGATCGGCTACGTATGCTCTGCGGCGACGGAACTGATCGTGGCGTTTGCCGACGACTCCAATATCGTGAACCTCCATAACTGGTCCCTTGGCAGCTTTTCGGCAATTTCGTGGGACGACCTTCGCTGTCTTGTTCCCGTCGTCGTAGTCGGCTCGTGCTCCGTCTTCTTTCTTTCGAAGGGGATCAGAGCGTACCTTTATGGAGAAGAGTACGCGCAGAGCGTCGGGATCAACCTGCCGGTCTTCCGTCTTCTTCTGGTCGTTGGCTCGAGCCTCCTTTCCGCGACGGTCACAGCCTTCGCGGGACCGATCTCTTTTATTGGGATCGCGGCGCCGCATGTGACGCGTCGAGCGTTTCGGACGTCGGAGCCGGGAACGATGATGGCGGGCTCTTTTCTGGTCGGCGCGGCGTTCTGTCTTTTGAGCGACTGGCTTGCGCGGCGACTCTTTGCGCCAAAGGAACTGAGCGTGAGCACGATAACGGCGATAATAGGCGCGCCGATTGTTCTTTCCATGCTCCTCGAGAGGAAGGGAGGACGCCGTGCGTGAACTTCGAACAGACGCGCTTGACGCAGGTTACGACGGGGTCGCCCTCGTTTCCGGGATCGAGTTGGCGGCGCGGCCGGGTAAGATCGTGGCGCTCGTTGGACCCAACGGGGCGGGCAAGTCGACGATCCTGAGGACGCTCGCAGGAACGCTTGCGCCGGTCAAAGGGGTCGTGCTCTTTGACGGCGCGGAGCTGACGAAGATGAAGCTTTCGGAGCGCGCGAAGGCGCTCGCGGTCATGACGACGAGGCGCGCGGACGCGGAGTACGCGACGTGCTACGACGTGGTCGGAGTCGGTCGTTATCAGTTTACGGGAATCTTTGGACGCCTCGGGGAGTCGGACGCGCGCGCGATCGACGACGCGCTGCGCCTTGTCGGAGCGTTCGAGCTTCGCGACGCGGACTTTTCGCGGCTGAGCGACGGTCAGAAACAGCGCGTGTTGCTGGCGCGCGCGCTCGTTCAGGAGCCGGAGATCATGCTGCTCGACGAGCCGACGAGCTACCTCGACGTCGGCGGCAAGCTCGACTTCGTCGCGACGCTCAAGAAACTCGCGCGCGAGCGTGGAATCGGGGTCGTCGCGGCGCTTCACGAGCTCGAACTCGTTCGGACCGTCGCCGACGAGGTTGTCTGCGTTACGAAAGACGGCAGGATCGACAGGACGGGAACGGTCGCGGAAATATTTCAGAGCGAATACCTTAAGAAGCTCTTCGACGCGCGTTCCGACGCGTTTGACACGACCTACGGCTTTATGACTCCGTCCGGTCCGCAGCGCGCGAACGCGAGCCCGCGCGTCTGCGTCGGCAACAGATCGTCGCGCGTGAAACGCCTGATGGTTCAGGGGACCATGTCGAGCGCGGGCAAAAGTCTGATCGTCGCGGGACTGTGTCGGATTCTGAGGCAGGACGGATTTCGGGTCGCGCCCTTTAAATCGCAGAATATGGCGCTCAATTCCTTCGTGACGGAGGATGGGCTCGAAATGGGTCGCGCGCAGGTCATGCAGGCGGAAGCGTGCGGAATCAAGCCGAGCGTCTTGATGAATCCGATTCTGCTCAAGCCGACCGACGACTGTGGGTCGCAGGTTATCGTGAACGGCGCGGTCGTGGGAAATATGCGCGCGCGAGAGTATTTCGAGTACAAAACGCGTCTCACGCCGACGATCCTCTCCGCAGTTGAAAAGCTCGGCGAGACGTCGGACGTGATTGTGCTTGAAGGAGCGGGCTCGCCGGCGGAGATCAATTTGAAACGCAACGATATTGTCAACATGGGTATGGCGCGGCTCGTCGACGCGCCGGTTCTGCTCGTGGGCGATATCGACCGGGGCGGAGTTTTCGCGCAGCTGCTGGGGACGCTTGAATTGCTCGAGCCGGACGAACGCGCGCGCGTTAAGGGGCTGATCGTCAATAAATTCCGCGGCGATAAAACGATATTGGACCCCGGCGTTGCGGAGCTTGAAAAGCGCGGCGGCGTTCCGGTCGCGGGCGTGATTCCCTACATGACGCTGACGCTCGCCGACGAGGATTCCCTCACGGAGCGGTTCGAGCGGCGCGGTCGCGGGCTCGTCAACATAGGCGTCGTCCAGCTTTCGCATCTTTCGAACTTCACCGATTTCGACGTCTTTGAACAGGTCAAAGGGGTTGCCGTTACATATGTTAAGCGACCAGAAGAAACGCGCGGGTTCGACCTGCTGATCCTGCCGGGGAGCAAGAATACGATCGCGGACGTGCGACGTCTCCGCGAGAGCGGCTTCGAGTCGGCGATCCGCGCGTACGCAGAGTCGGGCGCGCCGGTGATCGGCGTGTGCGGAGGGTTTCAGGCGCTGGGCGAAACGATCGCGGATCCCGACGGAGTCGAGGGGGGCGGTTCGATCGCGGGTCTTGGGCTTCTGCCCGTTGCGACGACGCTGAGAACGCAGAAGCGCCGTCGTCAGACGACGGGCTCGTTCGTCGCGCCGGACGGTCCCCTTGCGTCTCTGGCAGGTCTCGAATTTTCGGGCTACGAAATCCATATGGGCGAGACGGTCGCGACGCGCGCAGGGACGTCCGAATTCACGTCGGGCGCGACCGGGCTTTGTCGCGGAAACGTTTACGGGACGTACGTGCACGGCGTTTTTGACGGGGAGTCGGTCGTTAAAACGCTGATAGCGACGCTTGCGTCGCGCAAGGGCGTCGCGGTCGACCTTGACGGGGTCGTCGATTACCGAACGCTCAGGGAGCGCGAGTACGACCGGCTCGCGGCGACAATGCGCGAACACTTGAATATGGCGCTGATCTACGACGCGCTGGGAGTCGAACGTCATGACTAAGAACGAACTCCTGGGCATAACGCCCGAACCGACGGACGCCGCGGCGTTTCAAGAGGCGCGCGCGCGTTGGGATCGCGTCTCGAAGCCGCTCGACGGGCTCGGGGACTTCGAGACGCTCGTATGCCGGCTCGCCGCGATTGAGCGCACGTCGGCGCCAGACGTGAGCAGACGCGCCGTCGTCGTGATGTGCGCGGACAACGGGATCGTCGACGAGGGCGTCTCGCAGTGCGGACGCGAGGCGACGAAGGCGGTCGCGGTCGCGCTTGGCAGAGGCGCGAGCTCCGCGTCGACGCTCGGACGAGCCGCGCGCGTCGACGTCGTGCCGATCGACGTGGGAATCGCGTGCGACGAGCCGATCCCCGGGGTTCTCGACGCGAAGGTCGCGCGCGGGACGCGCAACTTTGTCGTAGAGCCCGCCATGACGGAGGATGAGACGCTCGAAGCGATTCGGGTCGGCATGTCGGCGGTCGAACGCCTCGCGAATCAGGGCGTTCAGGCGGTCGCCTCGGGCGAGATGGGGATCGGCGACACGACGACGACGACCGCCGTATTATGCGCGCTGCTCGGCGCCGAGGTCGACGCGATCGCCGGTCGCGGCGCGGGCCTCGACGACGCGGGCCTTGCGCGTAAGAAACGGGCGATCAGAACGGGGTTGGCGCGCTATGATTTTTCCCAGGAGCCGAGTCGTAACGCTCGCGCGTTCGAGATCCTCAGGACGCTCGGCGGACTGGAGCTCGCCGGGCTCGTCGGTCTTTGCGTTGGCGGCGCGGTTCGTCGCGTTCCGGTCGTCCTCGACGGGGTTGTGAGCACGACGGCGGCGCTCGTCGCGGAGACGCTCGTTCCGGGGACGCGCGAATACCTGATCGCGTCGCATTGGGGCAGGGAGCGTGGCTCGCGACTTGCGCTCGAACAGCTTGGACTCGTCGCGTATCTCGACGGGAATATGGCGCTCGGGGAAGGGACGGGCGCGATCATGCTCTTTCCGCTGCTGGACGTCGCGCTTGACTTTTACCGACACGCCTCGACGTTCGGAGACGTGAAGATCGCGGAATATAAGAGGTTTCCGTCATGATCACGCTGATTTTGGGAACGCCCGGGTCGGGCAAATCGCAGCGCGCCGAGGCGCTTGCGCTCAAGCTCGCCGGGACGCGTCGTCGCGTCTATATCGCGACGATGGTTCCCATCGACGACGCAGGGCGCGAGCGCGTCGCGCGTCATCGCGCCGCGCGCGAAGGGAAGGGGTTCGAAACGCTCGAACGACCCGTCGATATGACGACGCTCGCGCGCGGGGCCGATTTTTCCGACGCCGTGTGTCTGCTCGAATGCGCGTCGAATCTCGTCGGCAACGAGGCGCACGCGGCCGCGAACGGCGCGTTGACCGACGCGGAGTTGGTCCGTGCGATCGTCGAGTCGCTCGCGACGCTGGGCGCGGCGGCGAAGGAGCTGATCGTCGTCTCCAACGAGTTCCCCAAAGACGCGCCGGGATACGACGACGACACGCGTCGGTACGTCGCGATTCTGCACGCCGTGAACGAAGCGCTTCGCGGACTTGCCGACAGGGTTGACGAATACAGGGAAGGAGTCTGGATTTCCAATGACATGGATTAGAAGCCTCATCGTCGCCTTTTCGCTCTATTCGAGGATTCCCATGCCGCAGTTCGAATGGCGAGAGGGCGACCTTAAGCACAACCTCGTCTTCCTCCCGTGGGTCGGCGCGGTCGTTGGCGCGCTTGTTTACGCGAGCATGGCGTTTTTTGAGCGCGTTTCGATTCCATTGGTCGCGCAGGTTGCGATTGTTTCGGCGATTCCGCTGATCGTGACGGGCGGGTTCCACGTCGACGGGTTCATGGACGTTCAGGACGCGCTTCGGTCGTACAAGTCGCGAGAGGAGAAGCTTGAGATCCTCAAGGATCCGCGCGTCGGGGCGTTTTCCGTGATATGCCTGCTGATCTATTCCCTCGTGTGGACGGCGTCGCTGGCGATTGCGCTCGAGGACGACTCGCGGGTCGTCGCGCCGATATTCGCGCTTTCCTTTTTCGTCGTACGCGCCCTGAGCGGCGCGCTCGCGCTGACGCTTCG
>CACYBR010000019.1 GCA_902772705.1 uncultured Planctomycetota bacterium | reverse complement strand
GTCGTATATTATCGGGGGCAACCGCGGCGCCCCGGTCCCGATCCGAACGACTGGAAGCATGACGACGACAAACGCAAATACGAACCGACTCCGCCGGCCCCTTCGCGCGTTCGCGAGAATTCTCGAACTGGCGCTAGAGGCGATATGGCCCGACACGTGCCTTATTTGCGGACGCTCGACCCTCGGAACGCGCCGATTCCCGTTTCGCCGCGACCCGCCCCTCGAAACGCTCCTCTGCCCTGAATGTCAGAAGAAGCTCGTCGCGCCCGCTCATGATTTCTGCGAACGATGCGCCGCCGCGATTCCCCCGGGATCGCGTTGTCGACTTCGACACGATTCGGGCTGGTATTTCGACGAGGTCCGGCCCCTTCACGCGTACTACGGGCTCGCGCGCGCGGTCGTTCTGCGCCTCAAGCGTTCGAAGGACCGGCGGCTCGTCGCGGCGATCGCGCGGCTCTATTATCAATCGCGTCGTCAGGAGCTCGAGGACTTCGCGCCCGACTGCGTCGTCGCCGTTCCGATGCACTGGGGTCGAAAACTCTTCCTCCGGCGCGGCGTCAACAGTCCCGACGCGCTCGCGCGACGTCTCGCGAAGGAGCTCAAGATCCCGAACATGTCGCGACGCGTCCGCCGTATCCGCGCGACTCCCGCGCAGACCTCCGTCGAATGGACCGAGCGCGTCGCCAATATCAGCGGGGCGTTTGCGGTCCCCGCGAGGTTTGGCGCCGCGCCTTTCTCGGGTATGCGCGCGCTCGTGGTCGACGACGCGTTCACCTCGGGCGCGACCGCAAACGAGCTTTCGCGCGTTCTCGTGGACGCGGGCGCCGTCGCCGTCTTCGTCGCCGCGTTGACGCGCGGAGGACTCGGGAAAAGACCGTCGTCAACGAAAAAAACGCCGTAAGGCAAAACCGTTTTCCTTTTTTATCGTCCCCAGAACCCTTAAATTGATTTCGAGAGAAAAACGATGATTCGCCATATCGTTTCACGCTTCGCGCTCCTCGCGCTCGCGCTCTGCGCATACAGCCTCGGCTCCGACGCGACCCGCGCCGCCGACCCGCTCCGCGCGCCCGCCTATCCTCTGATCGCAAACGACCCCTATTTCAGCGTCTGGTCCTTTTCGGACAGGCTTACGGACTCCTTCCCGGTCCACTGGACCGGCAAGATCAACGCGCTCGTGTCCCTTGCGCGGGTCGACGGCCGTAATTTCCGCATTATGGGGACCCCGGCGATCGACGGTCAGTCTCCCGAGCCGATGACGCAGAAGAGCGTAACGGTCCGCGCGACGAACACGACGTACGTCTTCGAGGACGCCGGCGTCGAGATCACGCTGACCTTCACGAATCCGAACCTGCCCGACGACCTCATGCTCCTCTCGCGACCCGCGACCTATCTGACCTGGCGGGTCCGCGCGACCGACGGTAAAGAGCATGCCGTCAAGCTGTACTTCGACGCGACCGCCGAGCTGTGCGTCAACGAGGACGAGCAGCTGGTCGTCGGCGAACGCTCCGCGACCGACGCGCTCGACGTCCTCGCGCTCGGCACGAAGGACCAGAACGTCCTCGGACGCAGCGGCGACAATCTCAGAATCGACTGGGGCCGCTTCTACGCCGCCGTCGAAAAGGGCGCGGCTCAGAACGCGCTCGCCGCCGCCGACGCCGCGCGCGCCGCGTTCCTGCGCGACGGCTCCGTCCCCTCAAAGGACGACGCCGATTTTCCACGCGCCGCGAATCGCGACTGGCCCGTCGTCGCATTTGCGTTCGACTGCGGAAACGTCGGCGCCGACTCCGTAACAAAGCGCGCGATCGTCGCCTACGACGACGAATTCGCGCTACAGGACTGGAACGGCAAGAATCTCAAACCATACTGGCGCAAGGACGGCGAAAACGCCCTCGGAATGCTCGAGCTCGCCAACGCTCAGTATTCCGACGTCATGGAACGATGCCGAACCTTCGACGACGAGCTCTGGGCTCGCGCGGAGGATTGCGGCGGCGAAAAGTACGCGTCCCTCTGCTCGATCGCTTATCCTCAGGCGATCGCCGCCCATAAGCTCGCGACGCTCCCCAACGGCAAGCTGATCTTCATCTCGAAGGAGAATTTCAGCGGCGGATGCGCCGGAACCGTCGACGTCCTCTATCCGGGCGCGCCCCTCTTTATCGTCTACAGTCCCGAGCTGCTCAAGGGCACGCTCACCCCGATCATGGAATACGCGCGCGACCGCTGGCCGTGGCCCTACGCGCCCCACGACCTCGGATGCTATCCGCTCATGGCGGGCCAGATGTACGGCGGCGGCGAGAAGACGGAAGAGCGCCAGATGCCCGTCGAGGAATCCGCCAATATGCTGATCCTCATGGACGTCGTCGCGCGACTCGACGGAAACGTCGACTATGCCGCGGAATACTGGGACCTGCTCGAAAAGTGGGCGCAGTTCCTGCTCGACAAGGGCTTCGACCCTGAAAATCAGCTCTGCACCGACGACTTCATGGGCCATCTCGCCCACAACGTGAACCTCTCCGCGAAGGCGACCGTCGCGCTCGCATGCTACGCCGATCTCTGCCAGCGCGCCGGCAAGGCGGACGAGGCGAAGAAGCTCCGCGCAACCGCCGAAGACTTCGTCAAGAGCTGGATCAAGCTCGCTGACGCCGGAGACCATTATCGGCTCGCCTTCGACCAGGAAGACACGTGGAGCATGAAGTACAATCTCGTCTGGGACAAGCTCCTCGAACTCAACCTCTTCCCGAAGGACGTCGTCGAAAAGGAGCTCAAGTACTATCAGAACGTCGTCATGAAGCCCTTTGGTCTCCCGCTCGACAACCGCTCCGACTACGCCAAGGTCGACTGGGAAGTCTGGGTCGCGACCCTCGCCGACTCCCGCGAAGGCTTCGACGCCTTCATGGCGCCCGTCTACGAGTTCGTCGACAAGACCGAGCCGCGCGTTCCGCTCACCGACTGGTATTTCGCTTCCGACGCGAAAATGAAAGGGTTCCGCGCCCGCTCCGTCGTCGGCGGTCTCTTCATCAAGATGCTCGACAAATGATCTGATATTTCAATCTCGTTGTTTCGAACCTCCGCGGCGCCGCGGCGCTCGGCTACGGTTCGCTTTTTATCCCTTAAGAAAGGCGTTTATCCATGTCTTTTAAGAACGTTAACTGGCTCGCGGTCGCTCTTCTCGCGCTGTGCGCCGCATTCGCCTCCTCTGCGGTCCGCGCCGCCGATCCGTTGCGCGCGCCCGCGACGCCCCTTATCGCTCAGGACCCGTACTTCAGCGTTTGGTCCTTTACGGACGAGCTCTCGCAGTCCTTCCCGGTTCACTGGACCGGAAAAATCAACGCCCTCACATGCTTCATGCGCGTCGACGGGCAGAAGCTCCGCGTCATGGGCAACCCGGTCGAATATTTCAACGACGCCCACGGAATGAAGCAGACGGACCTCACGATTCTGCCGACGAACACGATCTACAAATTCGAGGAATATGGCGTCGAGCTCACGCTGACCTTTACGAATCCGAATCTGCCCGACGATCTCGACGTCCTCTCGCGGCCCGCGACCTATCTCACATGGTCCGTTCGCTCGACCGACGGACTCAACCACGAGGTCAAGCTCTATTTCGACGCGACCGCCGAGCTCTGCGTCAACGTTCCGGACCAGACCGTCGTCGCGACCCGCGAAGAGACCGACTCCCTCGACGTGATCCGCATGGGAACCGACTCCCAGGAGATCCTCGCTAAGTCCGGCGACGATATCCGCATCGACTGGGGATACTTCTACGCCGCCGCCGAGAAGGGAGCCGCCAAAAGCGTTATCGCCGCCGCCAACGTCGCGCGCGAAGCGTTCCTCAAAAGCGGCGATCTGCCAAAGAAAGACGACGAAAACTTCCCGCGCAAATGCAACGACGCATGGCCCGTCGCCGCCTTTACCTTCGACTGCGGAATCGTCAAGGCCGAGCCGGTCGTCAAGCGAATCATCGTCGCGTACGACGACCTTTACTCCCTGACCTTCCTCGGCGAAAAGCTCCGTCCATACTGGCGTAGGGACGGAATGGACGCTCACGCGATGCTCGAGCTCGCCAACGCTCAGTATTCCGACGTCATGGCGCGTTGCCAGAAGTTCGACGACGAGCTCATGACCCGCGCTAAGAACGCCGGCGGCGAAAAGTACGCGTGCCTCTGCGCTATGATCTATCCCCAGACGATCGCCGCCCACAAGCTCGCCGTTCTCCCCAACGGCAAGCTCGTTTTCGTCTCAAAGGAAAACTTCAGCAACGGCTGCGCGGGCACCGTCGACCTCGTCTATCCGACGGGTCCGCTCTTCGCCGTCCTGAGTAACGAGCTGCTCAAACACTCGATGACCGCGACGATGGAATACGCGGTCTCCGGGCGCTGGCCGTGGCCCTTCGCGCCTCACGACGAAGGCCAGTATCCGCTTCTGGACGGACAGCGTTACGGCGGGGGCGAAAAGACCGAAGAAAACCAGATGCCGGTGGAAGAGACCGCCAACATGCTGATTCTCTTCGACGTCGTCGCGCGCAACGACGGAAACGTCGACTACGCGAAGCAGTACGAGTCGACGCTCGCTCAGTGGGCGGAATATCTCCTCGACAAGGGGCTCGATCCCGAGAATCAGCTCTGCACCGACGACTTTGCCGGCCACCTTGCCCACAACGCGAACCTCTCCGCGAAGGCGATCGTCGCGCTCGCGTGCTACGCCGATCTCTGCAAACGCGCCGGAAAGGAAGACGACGCGAAGCGATTCCGCGAAAAGGCTGAAGAATTCGTTCAGCAGTGGCTCAAGCTCGCCGACGACGGCGATCATTATCGGCTCGCCTTCGACAAGCCCGGAACATGGAGCATGAAGTACAACATCGTATGGGACAGGCTCCTCGGACTCGAACTCTTCCCGAAGGACGTTACGAAGAAAGAGATCGCCTACTATAAGACCGTCATGAACGACTTCGGGCTTCCGCTCGACAATCGCGCCGACTACACGAAGCTCGACTGGGAAGCCTGGACCGCGACCCTCGCCGACAATCGCGAGGACTTCGACGCGCTCATGGCGCCCGTCTACGATTTCGTCGACGCGACCTCGCCACGCGTCCCGCTCACCGACTGGTACTTCACGAGCACGGCGAAACAGCGTGGATTCCAGGCGCGTTCCGTCGTCGGCGGCGTCTACGTCAAGATGATGGAGAAGTGATCCGAACGTCCTAAAAATTGGGCAGAATAGATAAAATTCTAAAAATTGTCAAAATACGATCATTTCCGCATTGTCTTTTGGCGTCGATTCTGCTACAATACGATTAGTCTTGCATCGCGGCGTCATTTTTGGAAACGGGTTCCAATTCATGGCGCCGCTGAAAATCTGTCAAAGAAAGATGGAAACGATGGAAAAAGAATATTACGTCGACGGCGTTGGTCAGATTCATTTCGCGGGCAACATGGTTCGGTTTGACCTTGTCACGCTTCAGCCGGGCGCCGACGGGCAGGCGCCGACTCCGGAACCGGCGTTCCGCGTCATCATGCCGCCTCAGGGATTCCTCGCGGCGTTCAACAGCATGCAGCAGCTCATCGACAAGCTCGTCGCCGCCGGCGTTCTTCGCAAGAACGAAAACGCCCAGTGACGTTTGTCCGCGTTCGCTGTAACGCGTCATGAAAGAACAATCCCCCGAAGGTCGTCTGGACGTTCGGGGGATTGTCATTTATTATCGGGCGGTTCGTCGCGAGGCGTGCGGCGAACGTCGGGGGCGTCGGCGCGTCATCTTCTCCGGCGCGATTTCGTCGGGTCGACGTTGGGCGCTTCGCGGCTGATCGCCGGGCTCTCGGGCTCGGGCCGCTTTGACGCGTCGGGCGTCTCTTTCTTGCCGGGCTCGCTATCTTTTCCGGCGTTTTCGGACGTTTTCTTCTGGGCATTGCCCGCGGGGTTCTTTGGCGCGACCGCGACGGAGCGGCGGTTGGCGTTCCAGATCCAGCCGTTGGGGGTCCAGCCGTCGGTAATAATGAGGCCGCGACCGATCACGGCGGCGAAGAGGAAGACGAGGTACATCAGGAGCGCGGAGCCGAAGTTCATATCGAAGAAGATTACCGCGCCGAAGGACCCGATGAGCGCGATGGGGACGAGGTACAGGCACGCGAAGAGACCGGAGCTTCCGAGATAATGCACAAAGCCTTCGAAGACCGCCCACGAGCCGGCGAAGACGAGCGCCGTATAGAGCGCGTGCATATGTCGTTCGTAGGGATATTCGAACATCGTCTTATCGAGATCGTTCGGGTCGCGAAGGACCATATATCCGACGTTTGCGATCGGGTACGCCGCGACGAGCGCGAGCGCCAATCCGGCGATCAGCGAGACCCAGCCGTTGTGGATCAGCCCGACCCCGTAGGAGATCAGGAACATCGCGACGGCGCCGACGACGCCGAGAACGACCTGTTTGCCCGTGAACGTAAAGCGTTCCTGAAGAATGGGGCGCGCGTCGTGACCTGCGAGATTTTTACGCGTCTTTTTGCCGTCCGTTATATCGTCCGGCGCGTGAATGATAAGCTGTTCCTTCGGGATCTCGATAATATGACCGCAATTAGGGCACGGTCCTTTCTGGCCCGCAAACCGATCGTCGACCTCGAAGGTCTTCATGCATCCCGGGCAAATAACGCGAATCGCCATATAACTCTCCCTCATCGTCGCAGAAGCGCGCAGGTCAGCGCCGCGCGGAACCGCGCGTTCCGACGTTCCCTGCCGCGCCCTGTTTCATTCGTTCTGGATTCTAACATAATTCCGCGCAAAATCAAACCCAGCCCAACGCCTTGCCCAACGGCGGCGAGAAAAATATAATGGAAGCGACGCGGTCGCCACAGAGCGACCGCTGGAGTCTGCGCCGGGGAAAAAGATTGCGGTTCTAACAGCGTCCCGGCGCATATTGGGAACCCAGCCTCTGGGTCCAGCGCCTTGCTGGCGCTGGAGTCTCGCGTTCCATAATTTTCAGAAAGGCGGCAAAGAGCGAAATGAGTGG
>CACYBR010000018.1 GCA_902772705.1 uncultured Planctomycetota bacterium | reverse complement strand
CCAAACAAGACCCATGTTCGTGCGGCAAGAAAGCGTCGAGAGCCTGTTTTGACGGCGGGTGAAACAAAGAATACGCGCGGCGACGTCGCTGTTAAAACGTTCTCGCAATTTCAATGGATTGACAGCTCCGCATGTTCACAAATAACCTCGCCTTCGTTGGCGAACGAAGAAAGACGTTATACAAGAGCTTCAAGAGTCGTTCCCATATTTGAAAAGAGTTTGAAAGACGGCGTTTCTGACGCGATTTTTTATTCCGGGGTCTGTTTGCACGGCGTTACGCCCGATTCCGAAATTGCTTATAAACCAATGGCTTCGATTCGTCAGGTTAATTCTGTCGAGGCGGAAGCCGAACGTGATGCAGACGTTGTTGCAGGACGTAACGACGGATCGACTCAATTACGTTCGATAGCTGTTCGTATCGCCGTTCCCAGAAGTTATTTGCGAGGCGTTGTCGTACGAAACATGAACGCTTCGACTTCACAGGAAACATTTGCCGTAGATCCTGAAGAAAGAGCGCTTGGGGAAATCAAACGCTATGCGATCGATCTTTTCAGACCGACTGGCGAACAACTGGGATGGTCGGACGACGACTTCGAACGCTGGTTTGTCGTTATGGCGTTTTCTGACTCTGAACCCGCCTGTGTAAACGACGCAGATAGGAAAAACGACGCAGGCGCGGAAGGACGTCAAACAGCGCTTGAACATTCGTCTCTTTACGTTCAGGAACAAGACGATTGGAAGTCGGTAAAACCAGATTCTGAGGCTGGCGAAAGTCGTTCTGACGAGTTAATTTCAGGGAATGAAGGCGCTCAGGACAATCTTGTCGTTGTTGCCGAACCGAATGGAAAAGTCGCGAAAGTTTCTCAGACCGTCGCTTCTGATGTGGAAACGCTGAGCAACGACGTTGAACATGAGGTAGAAGACCTGGAAAACTCCTTTGTTCAGGCTTGGTCGTCAGTCTGTACGAGTATGTCGTGGATTCAGGATCCTCTCGTCCGGAACATTGGTTTTGCCACAGTCGTCGCTCTTCTCTTTATCGGAATTCTTCTTGGCGTTAGAAGACCCCGAAAGCGCCGTGAAGTCGATCAAAACAGTTCCAAGTCGCTGGTGAAACGGAGATCACGAACAAACGTTCAAGAGGACGCGTCCCTGAAAAAACATGGAGGAGCCGATTCTTTGATTGACGCTCCGAATAATAACGGCACAAGTCGTTTTCAGAACGGTATTTCTAACGGTATGAACGCCTATTTTAGCGAGCTCGACGATCTTGACGAGTACAACGATGAACTTGAAGGAGAACTTCAGGAAATCGCAACGGCGCATGACGCTTCGACTTCGCGCCAGGCTGCCAGGGTCGGGCATGACGCCAATTTGTCGTCGACCAGACGCGTCGCCAACGTTCCTTCAGACGAATATTGGACTAAACGTCGCGAAGCTCTGGAACTTATCGCGCAATATCCAGAGCGTGCGGCGGCGTCCCTTCAGAAATGGGTCAAGAATACGTGAGGAAGGGGCGTTGGACTTGAATAGACGTTGGTTGGCTTAGGGAAGTGAAAGCTGTTATGTGGAAGTCGAAAGAGAAAAGTACAAAAACAAATTCCCGACAAGAAGACACGGACCGAAACAATCAATTGTCAAACGACGGCGCTCGGAAGGTCGCGTTGTTTTTGTCTGTTCTTGATCAGGAAACGGCGGAAAAGCTTCTTACGCTTTTGGATCCTGACGTCGCCGTCGCCGTCGCCTCAGAGGCTAAAAAAATTGGGGCTGTCTCGCCTGAGGACGTTGAAAAGATCATTTCTGAGTATTTGGAAAAGGTTGGAGACGACGCGTTTGGCGAAGAATTAACGGACGCGCTCGTCGCTCAGGCGAGAAGTTCCGTTTTAAAGCGGGATGAAAGTGAAATCCAAATGGAGTCAGCCGATTCCGACGTTCAACTTTCGTCCCTCGACGCGGTTGACCTCAATCGCTTGGCTGTCTTACTTGCAGTTGAACGACCCGTGATTGTCGCGGCGGCTTTGACGTTGTTGTCGTCAAATCGTCGCGCAAAGCTATTGGCCCTTCTTCCTGAAGACAAAAGAGCGGTTGTTTCAGGCATAACGATGAAGTCAGGCGTTTCAAAGGCCCTTAAGCAATTGGAGGACGTTCTGTTTGAACGTGCGCTCGACTATGAACGACAAAAATGAAACGCGCTCCGTCGAAGTGTCTCGACAGGCTGATCTTTCTTCCGCGCTTGAACAGATTCGTTCAGAGGCCGAACAAATCATAGCCTCCGCACAGGCTGAAATTGCCCAGATTCGTTCTCAGACTCTTGCAGCGATTCAGCATGAACGTCAAGCTCTTGAAGAACGCGCGTTTGCGCTGGACGCGGCTCGTAAACAACTCGACGAAGACGCCAACGTTCTGGAACAACAATACCGTCAGATGCAAGACGAGGCGTTTGAAGACGCTCGAAAAAAGGGATACGAACAGGGGCTCAAAGAGGGTAAAAAGGAAGGTTATAAGGTTGGGAAAGAAGAGGCGACGGCGTCTTTTGAGCAAAAGACGGCGGAGGAGGTCTCACGACGAACCCGCGACGCTTGCGACACGGCGCTGGCTCCGATTCGAAAGCTTGTTCATGAAATGAAAGGGACTCGTCAAGCTCTCTTAAAGAATTGGGAGGAAAATATCCTCCAGATCAGCGCTGCGATCGCGTATCAGACGATCATGCGAGAACCGACGTTGCTGAACGACGCCCCTCTTGATCTTCTGCGAGAAGCGCTTGAACTGGCGATGAACTGCGCCACATTGAAGATTCGCATGAATCCTCGAGACGTCGAGAATCTCAATGATTCGATCAGAACGATTCTTGAGGAGACAGGAAACCTCGCGAAATCCGAAGTTGTTTCCGATCCTAAAATAACTCCCGGAGGCTGTCTGGTCGAGACTTCTCTTGGCGTAGTCGACGAACGGCTCGAATCAAGGCTTGAACGAATTGTTGCCGAACTATCAGAGTAAATTCACGCATTAGCGTTGATCTTCCGGTAGGAATTGATAATCCATGAACACGTCCGTTTTCCTGAACAATATTCTCGAACAGATTCAGAGCGTTGCTCCGGCCCGAATAATAGGCAGCGTCGTGAGAACGGAAGGGACGACGGTGTCTGCGGTCGGATTTCCAGCGCCAATTGGCGCGATTGCGCGTATCGAACGTCATGACGATTCCGACGAGCTACTGGCTGAAGTGATTGGTTTTCGCGATAATCTGACGCTCCTGTATTCTTATTCCGATCTCAAAGGCGTTCGTCGTGGCGCCAAGATTGAACTCGTGAAAACAACGCCATGGCTTGCGGTGGGCGACGAACTGTTGGGACGCGTTCTGGACGCTTTCGGCAGAACTATTGACTCCGGGCCTGCTCCCGTTCTCCCGTCGAGAATGCGCTATGACAACAACGCGCCTGATCCTTTTTCCAGACCGCGCATTCAGTCGATTCTGTCTACTGGCGTTCGTGCGATTGACGGCATTTTGACGTGCGGTCAGGGCCAGCGTCTGGGAATCTTTGCCGGTTCGGGCGTTGGGAAGAGCGTGACTCTCGGAATGATGACGCGTTATACGGACGCGGACGTTGTTGTTGTCGGTCTGATAGGAGAACGTGGTCGCGAGGTTAACGATTTTCTGGAACGCGAGCTCGGCGACGAGGGGCGTAAAAAGAGCGTTGTGATTGTCTCGACCTCAAACGAACCGCCAATGATGCGCGTTCGCGCCGCCTATGCGGCTATGGCGGTTGCCGAGTACTTTAGAGATCAGGGTAAGAACGTTCTTTTTCTCATGGATTCCCTGACGCGTTTTGCAATGGCGCAACGTGAGATTGGGTTAGCCGCAGGCGAGCCGCCTACCTCGCGAGGATACACGCCCAGCGTTTTCGCGCTGTTGCCTCGACTGGTTGAACGTGCCGGTCGGACTAACGTCGGTAGCATTACGGCGTTCTTTACCGTTTTGGTTGAGGGCGACGACAAGCAGGATCCCATCTGCGACGCGGTGCGTGGGCTATTGGACGGACATATCTGGCTTTCGAGGAAACTAAGCGGACGCGGTTTTTATCCGGCGATTGATATCCTTGAGAGTATCAGTCGTCTTGCCAGTACGATCTGTTCCGAAGAACAGACGAAGCTTGCAGGCGAAGTGCGTCGCCTTATGGGCGTTTACGCCGACGCAGAAGATTTAATATCGGTTGGCGCGTACCGGTCTGGCAGTTCAAGGGACATTGATCGCGCGATGGAAATGAAACCGCGGATTGACGCGTTTCTGAGACAACAGATCAACGAGAAATCCAGTTTTAACGAGACATTAGAGAGCCTTCGCGGACTCTTCGCAAACTGATTTCCGTTAAAAGGAGATAAAGAAGCGCGTTGCCGGTAGCAATCGGCGCCGCGCTTTTTCGTTTTTTTGACCGGGTTTCAGAGATTGCCGACAGCAGTTTCAGCCGCAAGAGCCGCTATCATGTCGCGAGTCGAAGCCTCGACGGCGCCTTCCCAGTTTGCCTCGCCATATTGATCCTTATAAGCGTCGGATTGATAAGCGAAAAGGATTCCGCGCGAGTTGTTAATGAGCGCCCCCAGGCCGTTGACGTCAAAAGCGCCGGCGACGTCTTTGGCGCCGCCGCCCTGACTGCCATAGCCGGGAACGAGGAACCATACATGCGGCAGAGCGGCTCTGAGTTCCGCGAGCTGTTCCGGCCACGTTGCGCCAACGACGCCGCCGATAGCTCCATATTCGCAATCTGTCGCGTTATTCCGAACGCTTTCCAGCGCCAGCTGTTCCACGTATTCGCCAACGAGGCGGTAGAGAGGCTTTCCGTCAATAAGAAGATCCTGAAACTGCGCGCCGCCTTTGTTCGACGTTTTGATGAGAATGAAAAGTCCGCCGTTGCGTTTATTGGCTACGTCGACAAAGGGCGCGAGACTGTCGTTTCCGAGATAAGGACTGACCGTTAACGCGTCCGCGCCCCACGGGCTGACGCCTCCTGGGCCGATGAGACCGT
The DNA here is from genome assembly GCA_902772705.1 of uncultured Planctomycetota bacterium. Classification (GTDB taxonomy): domain Bacteria; phylum Planctomycetota; class Planctomycetia; order Pirellulales; family Thermoguttaceae; genus RUG369. The sequence continues at coordinate 3,273 of CACYBR010000018.1, read as the reverse complement.
TAGCGTAGGCCGACGCAGTAGAACCGACGTCGTTTCGTTTAGCGTCAAGAATAACCAACAGTCCTTTTTCCGACGCGTAATGGATGACGTTGGCGAGACACTGCATTCCCAGAGGACCGTATTGTTCAAAAAACGCGCTTTGAGGTTTAACGGCGGGAACCAGCGGCGCGACCACGTCGACGACTTTTTTACAAAAATCTTCGAAGACTTCAGCCACGTCCTGCGGATTGCTTTCCGTTTTGCCGGCTTTGAGCGCCTCAGGAATTTGAGCCCATCGTGGATCGAGACCAACGAGTGCGGCCGTTTTTTTCTGGCGAATTCCAACTGCTAAACGGTCGGAAAAGGTGTTCATTTTCTCTCCTTGTGTTTCAAAACGTCAATAAAATCTTCCTGTTTTGCGAAAGATTTGGAACGATTTAATTCATCGACTCAAGATTCTCTGGCGACGGCGTGTTCATGCTGTTCCAGTTGACGACGTCGAGTAGGGAAAGAGATTCCTCCGTGTTTGAGGCGACTTCTTCTTTCTCCTTGGGCTCGTCGGAAATGGAGAGCAGATCGTTGAGCTCGTGCCATTTGACGTTATCGTCGGTACCCGGGGTGAGGACCATGTCGTTTTCCGCAACCCACTGAACGACCGAAAGGTCAAATTGAGCAGGGTACATATCTTTAATTCTGTCGACGGCCGCCTTTCCTCGCAACTCAGAGACGTTGGCGTCGCCAAGTTTCAAGAGGACCGATTGTACGTTCATCGCCATATGTCCTAAAACGACGGCGACGCAGTAGAAAACTATGGTAGAGCCAAAATGTTTGTAGTCAATGAGCTTGAACGCCGTTCCGAAGGATTTTTTGACGCCAAATCTTCTGGAGGGGTTTTGCGATCTGTTTCCAACCCCTCCGTGCAAGGATGGGGAATTTGAATTGGAGTATGAGTTAGGATAACTGTTGTGGCTCGAAGCGCTCGACGGCGTCTCGCTAATGAGTCTGGCGCTCGACAACTCGTCGAGCGTTAAGTGGATCATAACGCCGAGGAATATACAGGCGGCTTTAAAGAGTCTTAATTGCGTCGATCCGGAGGACAGGATGAAGATCAACTCGGCGCATATAATTCCGAAGGGAATGCTGTGGAACATCCCGCGGTGCACCGAGAATTTTTGTACGACCGTTCCCGCGCCGTAGAAAAGCGCAAAGTAGACTGTGGCGCTGATCAGGAGCACCGTTTCCGGCCTGAGCATGAAATCTCGAAGACGACATGCCATGAGAAGAGCGACAGAGCCGGAGATTGCGGTCATACATCGCTTGTGCGCCATACTTTTATCGCTGTCGATATCAGGAAGAATTCCACCAAGAGCGCACAGAAAACCTCCAAAGAGCGCTTCAGACAGCGGCGCGTGATAACCGACTCTTGCCACCAGGCCAAGACTGACCCCCAGCGTAGCGCTCCAGGAAAGATGCGTGTTGTAGCCCGGCATGGCAAAAGTCCTTGTTGATGGATTGGCGATGAGATGACAACGGTTTCTCAGGGTGCAAAGGGCGGACGATTGTGTTCGTCTATCCTTTTTGAAGAAACCTCCTAACGCGTACTTTATAAACTTATTGTCTTGTTTGCAATAGACAGTATTTTACAAATCTTTCAACGTTGACGGATTTGCAGAATAAACCTAAGATAAGAATGAAGTGAAGGCTTTTTTGGGGCCGGGGTCTTTGGAAGCGCGGATCAGTCAGGAACAAATCGGGATTCTCCAATGTCAGGAACGTTTAATCCTTTCGACATATTCGTGTTGGTCGTCCTTGCATTGTCCACTTTCTGGGGCGGGATAAGGGGCGTTGTGTCCCAGCTTACCTCGATTTTTTCCTGGATCGCGAGCGCGTACATTGCAACTCGCCACTATCATCTTGTCGCAAAGTTTATGAACGCGTCGTATTCTTATCATACGCCTCTGGCGATGATAGTTACCTTCATTATCTCCGTTCTTTTGATTCATCTCGCGTCTAACTTTGTAAAGAATCTGGTTTCTCTGGCGGGACTTAAAGAATTTGACAGACAAATGGGAGCGCTTCTCGGTCTGGCAAAGGGCGTTGTGCTGTGTCTTCTCGTGACTTTCCTGTTGATTGTTGTCAACGATTCGACCAGAGTCGTTATTGAGAAATCCAATACAGGCCCATACTTTGCGTCGTTTTTATTGAAGATCCAGAAACACTTGCCAGATTCTGAACTCACCAATAAATTCATGACCCACGTAAACACAATTGAAGAGAAGAAACAGGAAGAGCTAGAGGAGGACGGAACCGAGACGAAATCGCTGGGAACTGAGGTGCGCGATCTGAAGAAATACCTTATGACCAAAATCCTTTCCGATCAAGCCACAGATATTCTCGCCGAGGCGGAAGAAGGAAGCGAGGAAGAGTCGGATGGAATGACGTTCGGTTCATTGCTCCAAAACGCCGCGACCACGGTGAATCGGTTAAAGGGCGCGCTTTCGTCCGATTCCACTTCGGCGAAGTCGAAACCTGCAGGTTCGAACGTCGCTTCTTCGACATTTCCAACAGCGGGCGGAAGCTCCTCCGTAGCGCCGCCGACTTATGATCATAACGTCTATGACGACTATGAAGGTCGTTACTATGACGACTATGGAGATGGAGGCTATGCGGTCCCGGCTCCTTTGGGGCTGGGACAACAGTCAACAGACAGAACGGACGTAAATCGCGGTCGCTACGCCTCGGCTGATCCCACTATTTCTCAAGAAGTTTCGACAGATCAACGCTCAGAGTCAGGAGATTTCTTAGGAGGTTTGGCAGCGTTTCTTTCGACGATCGGCGGTGGATTTGGCGGGTATGTCAACGATTCAGGTTCCGTTTCGAATTCGTCGAATTACGACTCTACGGGCGGCTCCTATCCGTATGGGGGCGATTACAGTCCGGGATTCTCCAGTGGAGCGCGAAACGACGGCGTCAATTACCAACCATCGGCACGTTCCGATTCTCCGGGGGGCTACAATTCGAACGCGTCGCGTTCGCGACTGAATTCAAGGACGTATACAATCGATCCCTCTTCTGTAAATTTTTGATCGCCTGAATCAGGGCAAAGAGTCAAAGAAAGAGAATCAGGGGCGCCCGTGCACGAAAATAAAAAAGCTTCTAACCGCCAAACGGCGGAAAGAAGCTCGTCGAGTTTTATGACTTCACCGAAGCAAAGCGGAGGACAAGGGGCTCGAACCCTCAACCGGCAAGCCGGCGCCTGATTTCGAGTCAGGTTGCTAACCATTCGCGTATCCT
>CACYBR010000017.1 GCA_902772705.1 uncultured Planctomycetota bacterium | reverse complement strand
TCGCGGTTCTCGACGAGCCAGTTGTAGAACGCCGCCGTCACGCCGTAGCTGTCCGTGTACTTCTGACGACGTACGTCCGCCCCGACGTTCCAGTGGTTGCGCGTGCGAGGCTCGGTCACGTAATACCGGATCCAGTCGGTCATTCCTTCCATCGCCCACGTCTCGCGGACGCGACCGTACGCCTGCGCGACGTGCGTCGTTTCATGGATCACGAGCCCGAAGTCGTCCGGACGACGTTTAATATAGTTGCTCGAAACCGTTATTTCGCGGCCCGCCGCATACGCGACCCCGTCGATCGGCTTGAAGACGAGCCGGATCTTGAAGTCGTCCGGGATCCGATCGAGTCCGTCCTGACCGTCGAGCATCTTGACGACCTTCGGATACCAGTATTGAACGCGATACTGAGCGCGGCGCGCCCATTCCGCCGCGTCGGGCGCCTCGCTCGTGTCGATCTCGATATTGACGAGCTTCTCCGGCTTCTCGCCGAGTCGGTCCCAGACGCTGTCGAGATACTCGCGCGCTTCTTCCGGCGCGGTCTCGAGCGGCTCGTACGCGTCGAACTCGACCTTCTCTTTTCCGGGAATCTCGATCGTCGCGACCGCAGGCTGCTCGCCGACCTTGACGACGGAAACCTTAACGTCGCCCGCGAGCGTCTTCTCGAGCGTAACCTTGCCCGGCGTCTCGGTGCGGACCTCGCCGTTCTCGTCGGTCTGAGAAGAGACCGCCAGCTTATTCTCCGACGCCTCGTCCTGCGCGGAACACACGCACGCGCTCGAAAGGGCGAACGTCGCGACGAACGCGGCGATCAGATGAAAACGATACTTCGTCATCTTATGACTGCTCCTTATGCTTCTTATGGAGTTTGAGACGGCTTGCTTTTAGAAATAAAGGTTTTCACGCAGCAGCGCGAGGCTCTTGGGAACCGCGACCGCAGGATCCTCTTTCCCTTCGAATTCAAGCGAGACGAATCCGCGATAATGGTATTTGCGGAAAAGCTCCCCGATTCGCTTATAATCGAGCGGCAACTCGTACCATGAGCCGCCCCCGTAATACGTCTTTGCCTGCACCATCGTCGCCCGGGGAAGAACCGCCTCGATCTGCTCTTCCGTGTCGTCGAGGAAGTTGCCCGTGTCCAGCATGCACCCGAACCACGGCGAATCGATCGCGTCGAGAATCTTCAGCAGGCCCTTTGCGGTCCGCGCCAGTCCCCAGTGATTTTCGAGGCACAGCATGACGCCTTTGCTCTCGGCGTACGGTATCAGCTTCTCGAACGCGGCGACGCACCAATTGAACGCTTCCTCGTCCGTATGGCCCGGAAGCGGCTCCTCGATTCCCCGATGCTCCATGAGCGCGTCGAACGAGCCCCAGGAGTCCCAGCGGCCCGTGTTCACGCGAAGCGTCGGGATCCCCATCTCGTTCGCCACGTCGACGCTGTGCATCGTCTTTTTAACGTTCTTTTCGCGCTCGTCGGGATCGACGCGCACAAACGTCTGGTGCGTCGACATGCTGCAGATCGAAATACCCGCCTTGAACGCGTCGCGGCGCAGTTCGCGCAGGTACGCCGAATCGGTTCGGTCGAGCTGCTGCTCAAGGACTTCAAACGCGTCGAAGCCCATCTCCGCCGCAAGCTGAAGACACTTGTTCATCGGCGAGACTTCGTCGGAGAAATGCCAGAACGAGTAGCTCGAAACGCCGATCAGATTGCCGCGGCGCGCGCCGCTGCTGGTCGCGGCTCCTTCTTCCCACTGCGCCTGCGCCGCGCCGGACGACATGCTCGCGCCGAGCGTCGCGCCGATCATGCCGGTCGCCGCGCTCTGAAGGAAGGTTCGACGATTGAGGGGGTGTTGGTCTGAAGTCATAACGCGCCTTTCCTGTAAAAAACTATTGCCTGTCAACGAGTTGACGGTTTCGGGTCGACGCGCCGGCAACTCAAGCGTTCACACAGGTTGCACGACGCGTCCGATATTGTAGCGCTTTGAACTTCAAAAGACAATATCCGTTCGATTTCCGCAACTCGTCGACCTTCGACGGCGTCCTGCTCATGAAATCGGGGTATAATGAAAGCATTACGGAACAGGGACCGCGCCGCGGCGCGCAGACGCCTTTAATTGCAACGGATCGGAGCGATGAGCGACACACGTGAACCAGTCGTCTTTTTTTACGGAAAGCTCGCGGGCGCCACGAGGCGGGACGCGTCGCGACTCGCGCGCGGCGCGGGCTATCGCGTCGCGGAGGCGCTCAGCTCGGGGCTCGACGTCGTCGTGCTCGGCGAGGGCGCGCCGCTTGCGCAGACGCGGGAACGGCTCGCGGAGGAATTTGACGAACGCTCGAAGCTCGCGTTTGAGAACGGAACGCTCGCGATCGTAACGGAGACGGAATTCCTCAGCGGGCTCGCGAACGTCGAGCCGGACGAGACGCCGGGTCGTTCGGGCGACGGCGCGACGCCGGCGGCGGTCGCGGGGGTCGTCGGCGTCTCGGTCGCGACGATTCGTCGGTGGCTGCGGCGCGGGCTGCTTGCGCCGATCGATCCTCATGCGCGGCTCCCGAGATTGTCGGCGCGCGAGATTGCGGTCGCGCGTCGGCTCGCGTTCCTGTGTTCCGGCGAAGCGTCGGAGGAGCAGGTTGAGAAACGAATCCGCGCGTTTGCGCAGGAGCTGCGTGAAAAGCTTGAGGCGCGCGCGCGCGATCCGCTGACCGGACCCGCGACGAAGGACGCGGTCCGCGACGACGCGGCCCGTTATCCGCTCTTCGACGGGAACCGCGCGCCGACCCGTCCGCCCGAAAACGCCGAGGAGTCCGCGCCGCTCGAACTCGGCGACGTGATCATGTCGCTGACGCTCTCGACCGACGGACGCGAGCTCCTGCAATATCGCGCGATCGGCGGCGACGACCGCGAAATCGACGCCGAGGGCCCGACCGACGCGAGAGGTCAGCGATTCTTCGACTTCGCCGCCTATCCTCCCGACGGCGCGCTCGACACGCCCGACATGCCGGCGCGACTCTCGCCCGAGGAGGAGCAGATCGCGCTCGCCGAACGCCTCAGCGAATGGAACGCGCGAACGACCGCCGGCGCCGGAACGCCCGCGATTCTCGCGCTCTTCCCCGGCGACGCGCCGAACGACCGCGAACGTCGCGACGAAACGACCGGCGCCGCGGAAACGATCCCCTTCCCCGGTCGCGACGCCGCGTCCGCCGCGCTGACGCTCTACCCGGCGCCCGACGACGTCGCGCTCGAACCGCCGACTCCCGCGTCGCGCTGGCCCGATGCCGCGTCGCTGGAATTGGCGAAGAAGACGCCGGAAGAGGAAGAGGAGCAGGAAGAAGAAACGGCGGCGACGACCGAATTCGACGACGAGCCCACGCTGGAGGAACGCGCGCGCGCAAAATGGCGCTCCGCCGCGAGTCGCCGGCAGGTCGCGCTATGCGCTCAGGCGTGGTCTTACGAGCGCGAAGGATATTGGGAAGAAGCGGTCCGGACATATCGCCTCGCCGCGTTTGCCGGCGGCGCCGACCCAAACGTCGACGTCTGCCTCGGCAAGGCGCTCTTTCTCCTCGGAGACTATTCCGCCGCCCGGGAACGCTTCTGCTCCGCGCTCGAACTCGACCCGGAATATGGCGAGGCGCGCGTCGAACTCGGGCGCGCATACTCCGCGCTGGGCGACTACGCCGAGGCGCTCGCGACCTTTCGCGGCGCGCTCGACGCGCGGCCAAACGACCCGCTCCTGCGCGTCGAGCTCGGCAAACTCTACCTCCAGCAGGGCGACCACGACGCCGCGGAAGCCGAATTCCGACGCGCCGCCGACCATATCGACGACCCTCAACTCGCCGCCGACGTCAGGCGACTCCTCGTCTCGCTCGAAGCGCGCTTCTTTTGAGACGCCGCCTATGATTAAGACAATCGCGCGCCGAAATCAGCGAGCGTAGCTCGCGCCAGTCGGTCGGGAATTCTTTTCTGATCTCGCTGGCGCTCAGAATTTCCGGACAGAGAAAACTCAAAACAGTGAGAAAAAACGGACAAATTTCTTTCAAAACATGTTGGAAAAGCGGACAAATTCACTCCAAAACATGTTGGAAAAGCGGACGCGCCGTTGTATAATTCGTTGTATAACTGGTAATGAAAAGAATTTGGAGGCGCCGTATGCTTAACCGAAAAATCGAAAAACGAATTCGGAACTTTTTACAGGAGGACCGTAAGGCTCTGCTGATCACCGGCGCGCGTCAGGTTGGAAAGACCTATATCGTCCGTGAAATTGGAAAAGCCGACTTTGAGTCCTTCATTGAATTTAATTTTCTGGAAAATGAAACTGCGAGAACTCTGTTTGAGAATGCAAAAAGCAGCGCCGACGTCTTGCTCCGAATCTCCGCGCTTACGAATCAACCGCTGATTCCAGGAAAGACGCTGATCTTCTTCGACGAAGTGCAGGAATGCAAAGAGCTCGTCACTGCAATCAAACACCTTGTAGACGAGGGAAGTTACCGCTACGTCCTCAGCGGGTCTCTTCTCGGCGTCGATCTGCGGGACGTTCGTTCTATGCCGGTGGGATATATGGACGTCTTCGAGATGTTCCCGCTGGACTTTGAGGAATTCATCCTGGCTCTCGGCGTGGCGCAACGCGTAATCGACAGTCTGCACGACGCCTACGAAAACCGGACGCCGGTCGACGCTTTCATCCACGAACGGATGATGGAGCTGTTCCGCCTGTACCTCATTATTGGCGGCATGCCCTCGGTCGTCGCGCGGTATCTGGCCTCCAACAACCTGCAGGAGGTAGCGCTGGAACAGAATGCGATCCTGGCGATGTATCGACAGGATATTGCGAAGTACGATCCGGATAACAAACTGTATCTGGAGGACATTTTTGCGCTGATCCCCAGCGAGCTCAACAACAAAAACAAACGATTCATTCTGAAGAATCTGAATGAGAATTTCAAGTTTTCACGTTATCAGAACAGCTTCCTCTGGTTGAAAAACGCAGGCGTCGCGCTCCCGACTTTCAGCGTCACGGAGCCCGTCGCGCCGTTAATGCTGAACAAAAGCGCCAACCTGTTCAAACTGTTTCTCTCCGACGTGGGACTGCTGGCGGCCATGTACATGGACGGCGGGCTCCAGCTCAAGTTGCTGAACCGTGAAAAGGATATCAACTTCGGCTCCGTGTACGAGAATGCGGCGGCGCAGGAACTGAAAGCCCACGGCT
>CACYBR010000016.1 GCA_902772705.1 uncultured Planctomycetota bacterium | reverse complement strand
GAGATGATCGAAAAGTGGAATCCCGCATGGATCAACAAGTCGCCGGCGATCTTCGATATCCAGAAGCTGCGCGCCATCAACGCCGGCTATATCAATCGCATGACCGACGACGAGTTTACTGAACTTGCCCGACCGTGGGTTGAATCGGTCGTCAAGACGCCGATCGATCTTAAACTGCTCTGCATGAACCTCAAGCCGCGGTGCGAGATCCTCAGCGATTTGCCCGACCGCGTCATGTTTATCGACAATATGCCCGAGGAATACGATCTCGCGTTCTATCGCAACAAGAAGTTCAAGACGGACGAGTCGACCTCTCTTACCGCCCTCAAAGCGCTCCTGCCCGCGCTCGAAGCGAATGAAGACTGGACCCGCGAAGGCGTTTACAACGCGTGCGCGCCCCTCGCCAAAGAACTCGAGGTCAAGGGAGGATGGCTCCTCTTTCCGCTGGGAATTGCGCTCTCGGGCCAGCAGGCGACGCCCGGAGGCGGCACCGACGTGGCCGCCGTCATCGGCAAAGAGCGGACGCTCCAGCGTGTCCGCAAGGCGATCGACAAGCTTGCCGCCGCGACGCAGGCGTGACCGCAAATCATACGACGAACGTTCGACGCCAGAGTCGTTCGACGCGGCTTTGGCGTCGTCTGTGAACGCGGACGCGCTTTGGACGCGCGCGTGTTCTTTCTTTTGCCCGGCGCGCGGGAGCAGAACGCGCGCCCTGATTTCTTCTTTTTCGCCGAGCGCTCGCACCGACCCTTTCGACGGTCGTTCTGACGTCTTTGACGTTCCGATCGTCGTCGCCGTTGGTTTTCGCGATATAACATGACGAACCTGTTCGGGTTACGCCGCGTGTCGTTCGATTCCTTCGAAGAACAGGGAGATTCGTAACGCTATTAAGGTCCGGCATACGAACGACGTCGACTGCAATCCCGCGATTTTCGAACTTCAACAGCGTCTGAAGGAAGCAAAGTCAGAGTGAAAAACAAACGACGGCAGGTCGAGCGACAATGAAGAAGCGGCGCCGGGGACAATCCGACGCCGCTTTTGTTTGAGCGGCAAAATATGGACGCTGGGCGCGGGACTACCGCTGCGCGTCGCCTTCCTCGTAAAGCTTTCGGATGCGTTCCGGCAGCGTCCGTGAACGCGCTTCCTCCACGGAAACCTCCGGGCGATAATCGGGACGGTCCTTGAATTTCTCGTGAAGGCGTCCGAAGTAGGAAGGATGGAACTGCGCGTTCACGTCGAGCCAGCTGGCAAGTCTGACGCGTTCCGCTTGGCTTAACTCGATTTTCGCGTCTTTGTGACCTGCGACGAGCGCGTCCAGTTCTCGCTGAGCGGCCTCGTCGCGACTCTTCAGCGTCGTTTCGCCGAAGAGCCAGGCTCCGAGGGGACTGGAGAGCGTCCCCGTTTGATACGCGGGAATGAACTCGATTCCGTTGCTGGCGGCGTCTTCGTTTCGTGCGGCGCGACCTCCGAGAAGCTTTTTCTCGGAATTGGCCAGCGCGACGAGATTCCAGTAGGAGACCGAGTAGGTTCCCTGCGGCGCGCCGGTCAGGTTCGGACTGGGCGAGTCTGGCGCTCCGGAATGACACTCAACGCACCGCGCGTCCCAGATCGGCTGAATCTGGCGTTCGTAATCAAAGACCGTTTCCGCGCTCGAGTCGCACGGCTGCGCCTGGAGGACGCTCGGCGCGCGCAGCATCGCCGCGGGCGTCACGGGATTGACGAGCGTCGGCGCTTCGCGCTGCGTTTCGTGACATCCGACGCACGAGCGACGCTCTCCCGGTTTGTAGTTGACGTAAGTTCGTTCCGTTTGTATCTCGCGAAATTCAGAGTCGAGCGCCTGGAAGTAAATCGCTCGGTTGGCGGGAACGTAGAAGCACGCGCTTCCGTCCTCTTCCACCGGCGCGACGCCCAGCGAAAGCTTGACGCTTAACGAGCCGTCGCCGACCGCGCTGTGCGCGTGAGTCGTGCCCTCATGGTCGTCGCCCCAGCTCTTGCGCGCGGACCATGAACGCGGCGTCTGTTCGAGAACGCGGATATATTTTACCGAACCGCGCTCGACGCCTTCGAGACCCGTATAGACGTTCGTAACGGCGCACAGCGCGAGATTTTTCGACGCCATTTCTTCGTCGACGCTCGTCGAGCGAACGGGCGGCTTCTCGCGTTCCACGAGCGGGACCGCATGCCAGCAGGAGGCGTTTTCGTCCGAGAAGAGCTCCGTTTCTTCGCCGTTTTCGTCCAAAAGGACAAGACTGTAACCGGTCGGATCCGACCAGCGAAAGCCCGCTGGTTTGCGCGACGCGATGAAAAGCTCTTCTGAGATCGGATAGGGATCCTTGAAAAGACGGCCGGGAACGCCTGTGAGATCGTGGAAATAGTTTCCGTTTTCGTCGCGGAAATGAAAGCCGTTGTGATGGTAGGTTCGAACGTCGTCGGTTATGTACTTCATCGAGTCGGCGGAGCGCGCGTCGTCCTTCGCGTCGACGACGATCACCGTGCCGAGCGCGTTGTTCGGACAGCAATGAGAGGAACCGAGGAAGACGATCTTACTGTCGGAATAGGGAATTGGTCGGGGATACGTCATCGATTCCGGGAAGGAGACGTTGTCGCCGTAGATTTCAGAAGCGCCTGAGCCGTCTGGATTGATCGCCCAGATCGCTTTGGCGTTGCCCGCCGCTTTGTCGACATATTCCCAGCGATGGTAGACGATTCTTCCGTCGGGCAGAACGGCGGGAGACTGCTCGTTGAGCGCGCTGAAGGTCAGCGGCGTAATCTTTGAGCCGTCCGCTTCGGCGCGATGGAGATTCGTCACGGTGAACGTGTCGCTTGCGTCGCACAGAACGCTGAACTGCGGTCGCGTCGAAACAAACGCGAATCCTCCGTCGGGAAGATAGCACGGGTGCAGATCGTCGGTTCCATGATGATAGCCGCTTCCGTGATACTTCGCGACGAGCTCCCGTTCTTCCGGCACGGGAAACGTTAGCTGCTTTAATCCCGTTCCGTCAATGTTTGCTTCGTAAATACGGTACCCGTCGTTTGGGGACGCGCGGAAATCGAACAGGATTTTCTTGGCGTCGTAGGAGACGTCAAAACGCTGGATCATTCCGTGATGCAACTCGTCAAAGAGCAGGTCGCGCGTTTTGCCCGTTTTCAGATCAAGAACGCAAAAGCCGGCTCCTTCCAGCCATGCGCAGTTGACGTGATCGGTATAGACGTGATTGGAATTATAGGTGTAATGACGCAGAAAAACGAGCTTCTCGACGCCCTCGTCCAGAAGTTTTTGCGCGGCGACCGGGTTAAAATGAAGCTCGGAATCGACGGATCTCGGAATTGGCGGCAGACTCGCGGCAGGAGCGACGCGTTTGTATTCCTCCGGCTTGGGCAGTTCGACGGGCTCGCTCCTGATTTCGAAGACGACAGAACCGCGTTCGGCGTGGACGTCGAGTCCGACGGAGACTTTAAACCGCCGATATGAACCGTCCAGTTTAAAGTGCAGAAGGGACGGCGCATGCGCCCAGAACCCTGTCTGATAGCTTGCCTTTCCGATCCGGAGCGCTTCGTTCATATGGTTCTTATTGACAAGAAGCGACCCCCAGCCGGTGGTCGCTTCCTCGGGCTGGAGCGTTGTGAGATCGATTTCGTTTCCGTCGGAATCGACGAGTTTGGGGTCGGCCCAGATCGCCTGATCGCAGTCGTATGAATCTTTGCCGTAGTCGGCAAAAAGATAGAGGTCTTTCGCTCCGTCCAGATCGACGGAAAGCTCTTGCGCGGGGGTATGAACGCGCATGGTTTTAGATCTTACGGGCTCAAACGCCGCCGCGGAAGAAATAGCGTAGAGGAAGACGCAAACGCACGAGACGAGTAGCGCGAGGACGCAGGAAGAACGGTTCATTATTATACCTCCGGCGGAAAACGACGAACGAACGCTCCATGGGACGGGAATCTCCGCGACTCGAAACGACCAGTCATGTCGTCCGCTCTTCAGGGTAGACGTGTTTTGAACGACGAAACCGGAAGAGTAGAGAATTCGTAATTCTCCCGTCCTGACAAGTTTAAATCAGCGACAGTTTTGAGTCAAGCTTTTCAGGCCAAATCGCGTTTGGAGTTAATAAAGGAAATT
>CACYBR010000015.1 GCA_902772705.1 uncultured Planctomycetota bacterium | reverse complement strand
GTTCTTTATCGGTTATAATGACGAGAAAGTGCAGTGCAAATCGAAAAAATTTGGACCTGCGTTTGCGTATTTCTCCTCTCTTTGCTAAACTAACGTGTTCAGTGGTTTAAGGACTCCCATTTGAAGCGGCGGACAGAGTTCATGACGACTAAAAAGGACGAAAGAGGACGAGCGGCGCGACTTCTTATCGAGCTGCGCAATAGGGCGATCAAAAGCCTCGTTGCCGACGCTCTGATTCTGTCGCTTGTCGTTGCGTCGGCAACCGCGATAATCGCGGCGTTCTTTCTGCCGTCGGCGACCGCTCTGTTGGCGGCGACGACAGTCTTTTTCTGCGTCGCGTGTTCTTTAACGGCGCTGATCTTGTCGCGCGCGCCCGGCCCGTTTGCCTGCGCGCGGCGCGTCGAGGCGCGTTTTCCCAACGACGCGGGCGTTATCACGACGACGCTCGACGAACGCGTCGACGATTCCGAGCTTGCCGTGGAGGCGCGTCGTCGCGCGCTGGCGCTTCTGACGACGTGCGCCGCGCTTTCTGACGACGAGCGCTGTTGCGTATTCTACGCCGCGGCGTACGATTCCGACGCGCTCCGTTTGCGCGCGACGCGCCGGCGGCGTTTGCGCGTCGTCGCCTCGGCGCTCGCGGCGATGGCCGTCGTCGCGCTGACCGTGAAGACGTACGACGCGTCGGAGCGACCGGCGACGTCAATGGAACGCGACGTCGCCGAAACCTCGCGCGACGCTTCTGGGCAGGATAACGAGGAATCGGAGCCGACGGCGACGACGCTCGAAGCGCCCGCCTCCGACGTCGAAGTCGCGGCGCAGACTCGCGAAGGCGTCGAGACGCTCGTCGCCGACCTTGAACGCGCGCGCGCGCTGGCGCGAAGCCTTTCTGACGCGCTTGCCGGGTCGGACCGCGACGATTTCGCGCTGGCGGTCGAACTTGCACGAGAACTCGATTCGAGCGTTCTGGGCGCGACGGGACTCGTTGCGCGCGCGTCCGACGTCGCGGAATTTGCCGCAGGGACGCTGCGCCGTTCCGGGTCCGACGGAATGGCGATCCTGCCGTTTCTCACGACGAGGCGCGCGCGTGAATTGATAGCGTTTTTCCGTGAAGAACGCGAGAATCGGGACGCGGTCGTTCTGGCGCTGAGCGGTTCGCTTCGCGGAGCGTCGGTCGCCGAACGGGACGAAAACCGGAAACGCGCAAAGGCGCTCGTCGACGCGTTGGCCGCTCGTCTGACTGACGAGAGCGCGATGTTTTCGGCCCTCGCAACCGGCTGGCGATTCCGGGCTGAGCAGACGACCGCCGAAGAAATTGGAGAAACGTTGCGTCATGAGGCGGTTCGCCTGCTGACGCTGCGAGTTGGGTTTGAGCCCGACGATCGAGCGGCGGACGCGTCGCGCGATTTCTTCGAGCTTCTTGCGAAACGTCGCGCCGCCTGGACGACGGCGCTGGCGGAGTATGAAGAGCTTGTCGGAAAGCTGACTTCGCCAGAGCGCGTTGGAATTCTCGCGTATGCCGGTCGAGTCGTTCAAGACGCGGGGACGATGGAGCAGCTCCTGAATACGGACGGACGGAGCGTGGAACGATACGTCGAAGGCGCCGTCAGAACGCTGGACGCGGTTCGCAGCGAAGCGCGAGCGGAACATTGGGGCAGGGCGGCGACGCTCCTGAGCGGCGCGCCGCGGTATGACGCGTCAGACGTCGAGGGGACCGAGGCGACGTCGCTCGCTTTGCGGTTGACGTTCGGGGAGCTCCCGGAAAGCGCCGGGGCTCCGTATGACGCGTATGTCGACGTGAACGCGCGAACCGCATTGAGCGCGCCGGGAATCGCGGACGAGCGCATGAGGAGCGCCGAAGAGGCGTCGACGCTTCGCGCGCTGGCCCGGGAAGCGTCGTTGGGCGAGACGTCGGCGCTGGAGGGTCGCGCCTCGACGCGCGCGCGCGACGAGTTTGCCGAGCGGGACGGAACCGACGGTTCGGTCTCCGACGTCGGCGCGCGGTTTGACCCAAACTTTGCCGGGGGCGGCGCAATCGGAGAGAACGGCGGTGCGAACCGCGGCTATTCCGGCGCCGAATTT
>CACYBR010000014.1 GCA_902772705.1 uncultured Planctomycetota bacterium | reverse complement strand
TACTCTCAGGTTGCCGTTGGACTGGCGCAGAAGGGATACGCCGTGCTGATACCCGATCTTCGCAAATCCTCTCAGAATCAGGGTCCTAGCAATAATAATCCCCCCAACGACACGCAGCAGGTTCGTGACCGAATGGCGTCGCAACCGTCGAACAGAGACGTCAGCGCGATGATCAACACGGACCGCGAGGTATGGTTCAATTTCCTTTTCCACGTTAATGACAAAGGACTGTGCAACGTTAAGAAGACGATAATCGTCGGCTCGGAGTTCAGCGCGGCGCTCGCGAGCGCGTGGACCAAAAACGACTGGGCGGTCAAGGGCGAACATGGCCAGAACGTCGTTGGGTTGGCGCTTCTTTCTCCCGACGCGGTTGACGATAAGAAAAGGGATAAGGACGACAAAGAGGACGACAATCGTGTCACCTCGCAGAAATACGACTGTCTGAAGTCTCTTGAGGCGGTCCATAAGTACGCGAAAGGAAAGGTCTTCGGCTATCTGATCATCGCCGGTGAAAACAATCAGGAGAAGTTTGAATCCGCGCAGTTGATCCAGCATAAGATTGGGGGCGCGAAGGACGAACAGGCGAAACCGCAGGATAAGGTCGTCATGTTCTATTCTCTCAAGACGAGCGCTCAGGGAATGGAGCTTCTAAGCGGCGAATCTTTCAACGTTCCCAACACGCTGGCGCTCTTTGTCGACAAGCGCATGCGCGAGATCCCCAAGAAGCGCGATCGTTGGAAGCCGATCAATGAAGACCTGTCCAACGTTAACGAGGACGATAAGAAAAAACGCGACTGAACCCTTCTTGGGGCAAGACTTCATAAAAAACGAAGAGGGACGAACCGGAAACGATTCGCCCCTCTTTTTTTGCGTCTGAAATGAGAGAACGTCAAAATGTTCTGGCTCGTTCCGACTCAATTTCCTCGAGCGTGTAGAGTTTTCCCTGAGGGTTGTTGCAACCCGGACACCCTTTTGCAGCTCTTTTCCATGAGGACGGCTTATCGAGATTCTGCTCCCAGAAAGGCCACGTCCGGCATTGGACCGGACGCGTGTCGTAGACCATGCATTTTTTCGTTTCGGGATTGAGAAGGACGCAGTCGCCGTTGGGACGTTCTGTGAGACTTTTTTTGCGACCGAAGATCAATCGAACGAAAGACATTTCGAACTGAGTTCTCGAAATACCGAGTTCCTTCGCCATCGCGACGATCTCGCTGTCGGTTGTCCAGACGTAACCGGGCGCGCCGCCGCAACATCCGCCGCATTGACGGCAGCCGAAACGCAGACCGTCGTTATACCAGCGTTGAGTTTCCAATTTTAACCATCCTGTTTCTGAAGAACGCTTCCGTCGACGTCGCGTCCCGGGAAGCTTGATCGCGCCAAAGGCGCGTCTTTAACCACGTCAAACTCCGCTCGATTGTACCGATTTCGGCGTCAAAGACAAGGGCGGCTGTCGGGTCGTTATACTAAACGGAAGGAGCGACGTCGAAGCCGACTCAGGAATCAAGCAACCGTGAAGAAGACGATTGGTCCGGGAGCGAGCGACGCGAATAGCCGTCCGAACGCGCGAGTTCACGACTTGACGCGCTACGTCGCGCCTCGTCGTATGACGCGCCAGAGAAAATAGCGGCGCCACAGCCGATTCCAGACTGTTTTCAGTGGAAGAAAGACCGCTCAAGCAGGGGAATTGAGAAATCTGGCCAGAGCCAACAACCGCCGCGCTGAATCGCTTGTTTCTAATCTTTTTCAGGATCAGGGTCGATTTGGGCGCGGTCGTAGATTTCTCTTGCGCGTCGTAGCGCCGAGCAGTTGCCGTCGCGCTGCATCTGTTCGTACATTTCCTGCGCGAATCGTCTGGTTCGGGGATGCATGTTGACCGGACGACGACAATGGTTGTTCCACCACTTCATGAGCAGGTCGTAATGAAAGCGTTTGCCATTGTAGGCGCGCGACGCGGCGATGACGTCGCATATCATCTCCAATGCGAACGGGAAGGGCATTGGCAAAGGATAGATCGCATTAGGAATCGTGCAGAAACGACCGTTCTCGTCGACGACGTCCTGCCAGTATTCAAAGTGATGTTTGTTACGTCCCTTGTGGTGTAACCAGGCGAAGCTTCGTCCTTCGATTTCGCGCTCAAGTCCCACCGGCGAATTGCGTCCGCTGTAGTACTTAACCGAACTCAGGAATTCTGAGGGCGAAAATTTGGACCAATCGTGCATGAACCCACGAAACGGACGTCCGGCATATGCGCAGTATAGGAAAACATACGTTTTGTGGATGACGACGGTTGCGAAATGGCGCGCAAATCGTTCGGGAAGAGAGCGACTAAGTACGAGCGCATAAAGCGCGATCGCATGACGACGCTTTCCTTTAAGCCGAGGATCGCGTCGTGCTCGCAACGCGGAACGCGCGACCTTGACGAACGCTCTTCGCGACAACGTCTTATTCGACGACATAATTTTTTGAGAGCAAGAAAAAACGGACGCTGAAATCCGATGGGGCTCAGCGTCCGAAAGGTTTAGGAATGGGGAAGCGACGTGACGTCTCCTTCGTCGTCAGGCGTCAACGATTTTCCTCGACGCGTGGAATCCATTGCCACTCGAACCCGGACTTAGCGCGAAGCTGCTCGATGAAATCCTGATGGAACTGCTCAAGACGAACGCTGCGGAGCGTCTCCATGACGTACGAGACAGATTGATCGGAAGCGATCTTCTCGAGATTCTCCGTCTCGGGAGCGTCCTTTTCGACAACCTTCACGACGAAGTAACGATCCTTCGGCTGATTCGCGCAAGACCCGATTCCGTCCTGTTCGAGCCCGAAAACGGTTTCGTAGAACTTCCAACCGGGCGCGACGATTTCTTTGTTGTCGCGGTCGGCCTGATCAACCTCAACGCCCGCCTCGCGAATTTCAGACGGCTGAGCATAGGAACCGTAGGCTCCGAACGACGATTTGAACCACGAGAACTTTTCCGTTTCAACGACAGGCGTCTTGCTTTCGGCGGCAAGCTTGTCGAAATCGGCGTTTTCAGCCTTGACGGACTTCTCAAATTGCTCAGCAGCCTCTTTCGCCAAATCGGCGGCTTTGTGAAGCTTCCAAGCCTCGGCGACTTTGTCCTTAATATCTTCGTACTCAGGACGATACTGCGCTTTGGTCTCAATAGCGCGGAAGACATAGAACTCGGTCGGCGGATTGAAACGTTGCATCGCGTTGTTTTCCGGATCGAATTCGCCAACGCGCTGAGGAGCGTTCGGAAGCGGCGCGGAATTGTAAATCTGGCGGAGCGTTTCTGCGGGAAGGAGGTCCATAATCTCGGCTTCGTCCTGAGAAACGAGAACCGGGAAGGCGGAATCCTGACCGTCGGGACGCGTGGTCATCAGGTATTTGAAACCGGCTTCTTCCGCGAACGCTTTGACGTCGACGTCGGCAGGTTTGACGCCGTCCTTCGAAGAGATCGACTCGCGATAGTAATTCTGGAGCTGCTTGTTGAGCTCGCCCATCTTCGCATTGATGCGTTCGGCGGCGATGTACGTGCGAATGTAGCGCTCGACGTATGACAGAGGCATGTATTCCAAGTTTTCCAGGTCTTCTTCAGCGGCAGGAGCTTCTTCAGCGGCAGGAGCTTCTTCAGCGGCAGGAGCTTCCTCAGCGGCAGGAGCTTCCTCAGCGGCGGGAGCTTCCTCAGCGGCAGGAGCTTCCTCAGCGGCGGGAGCTTCCTCGGCGGCAGGAGCTTCCTCAGCGGCGGGAGCTTCCTCGGCGGCGGGAGTTTCCTCAGCGGCAGGAGTTTCCTCAG
>CACYBR010000013.1 GCA_902772705.1 uncultured Planctomycetota bacterium | reverse complement strand
TCAGCGCGCGAGCAACTGACGCAGGACGGTTTGGAGGACTCCGCCGTTGAGATAATAGTCCAGTTCGACCTTCGCGTCGATGCGCACGCAGACCTTGAAGGTTTTTTTGGCGCCGGCGTTTTCCGGCGCCGTGGAGGTCGCCGTAACTTCGATCACGTCGCGCGGCGTGAAGTCGCGACCGATCGCCGGAATATCGAAGAGCTCTGTCCCGTCGAGACCGAGGGTTTGCCAGCTCTGCCCGTCGACGAATTCGAGCGGGAGCGCTCCCATGCCGACCAGGTTGCCCCGGTGAATGCGTTCAAAGCTCGACGCGATGACCGCCCGCACCCCCAGAAGCGTCGTGCCCTTGGCGGCCCAGTCGCGGCTGCTGCCCGTCCCGTATTCCGAGCCCGCGAGCACGACGAGCGGGACGTTTTCAGCGCGGTATTTGACCGCCGCGTCGTAGACGCTCTCGATCGGACCGTCGTTGGCGTTCTTGCCGAGGTATTTCGTGACGCCCCCTTCCGTGCCGGGCGCGAGAAGATTGCGAATACGAATATTGGCGAAAGAACCGCGCGTCATAACGCGGTCGTTGCCGCGACGCGAACCATAGCTGTTGAAATCGCGAAATTCGACGCCATGTTCGAGCAGGAAGCGACCTGCGGGGGAATCCTGCTTGATGGCGCCCGCGGGCGAAATGTGGTCGGTCGTGACGGAATCGCCGAGTTTGAGGAGCGCGCGCGCGCCGGCAATGGGCGCGAGTTCCTGAGCGTCGCGCGTCATTTCGGCGAGGAACGGCGGCTCCTGAACGTACGTGCTTTCAGGGTTCCACTCGTACAGTTCGCCTGCGGTCGTTGGGATCGCGTTCCATAGCGGGTTGGAGTTCGCGACGCCGGCGTAATTTGCGGCGTACGTCTTGCCGTCGAGCGCGTCTCTTGCGATCGCGTCGATTTCTTCGTTGGTTGGGAAGAGCTCGGAGAGCATGACGGGTTTGCCGTCTTTGTCGGTTCCCAGCGGCTCGGTCGTGAGGTCGATATCGGTCGTGCCGGCGAGCGCGTAGGCGACGACGAGCGGAGGACTGGCGAGGTAATTCGCTTTGACGAGCGGATTGACGCGTCCTTCGAAGTTGCGGTTGCCGCTGAGAACCGCCGACGCGACGAGATCGCCGTTGACGATCGCGTTGGCGACCGGTTCCGGAAGCGGTCCGCTGTTGCCAATGCAGGTCAGGCATCCGAAGCCGACGACGTTGAAGCCCAGCTCTTCGAGCGGCTGGAGCAGGTCGGCCTTCTTAAGGTAATCCACGACGACGCGCGAGCCGGGCCCGAAGCTTGTCTTAACGTACGACTTGGGCTGGAGTCCGCGCGCGACCGCCTTTTGGGCGAGCAGCCCCGCGGCGATCATGAGACGCGGCGCGCTCGTGTTCGTGCAGCTGGTGATCGACGCGATGACGACCGCGCCGTGCCCAAGCTCGTCGCGCCCCGATTTGGGCAACCGCGGGGATTCCGGACAGTCCGTCCCGTCCCAGACGACGGTCGATTTCTTTGCGCATTCCTCTTCGGAGAGCGCAAAGCCGCGTTCGGAGATTGGCGCGCGCAACGATTTTTGGAACGACTCCTTCATCTGGCGCAGCGGAACGCGATCCTGCGGACGCTTCGGGCCCGCGAGAGACGGCTCGACCGAGCCAAGATCGAGCGTGAGAACCTTCGTGTACGCGGGCGTCGGCGCGTCGGGCTCACGATAGAGCCCCTGCGCTTTGGCGTACGCTTCCACGAGCGCGATCTGTTCTTCGGCGCGGCCCGTGTCGCGCAGGAACTGGAGCGTCTTGGCGTCGATGGGGAAAAATCCAGTCGTCGCGCCGTATTCCGGCCCCATGTTAGCGAGGACCGCGCGGTCGGCGACGTCGAGTTGCGTCGCGCCGTCGCCGAAATATTCGACGAACTTGCCGACGACGCCTTCCTTGCGCAGCGTCTGGACGATCGTCAGGGCAAGGTCGGTTCCCGTGACGCCGGCGGAGAGTTTGCCTGTGAGCTCAAATCCGACGACCTGAGGCGCGAGCATATAGTACGGTTGTCCGAGCATGACCGCCTCGGCCTCAATTCCGCCGACGCCCCATCCGAGAACGCCGAGACCGTTGATCATGACGGTATGGCTGTCGGTTCCCACGACGCTGTCCGGATAGACGACGCCGTCGAGACCACGCGCGTCCGACTCGGCGTTTTTGCACGTAGCGGCGACCTTTGCGAGATATTCGAGGTTGATTTGGTGGACAATTCCGACGGCGGGCGGCACGACGCTGAAGTTGTCGAGCGAATTCTGGGCCCAGCGCAGTAGCGAATAGCGCTCGGCGTTGCGTTCAAATTCGCGGTTGACGTTCTTCTGGAGCGCGTCGTTCGAACCGAAGTAGTCGGTCTGGACGGAGTGGTCGACGACCGCGTCGACGGGAATGAGCGGGTTGATCTTTTTGGGATCGCCGCCGAGTCGCTTCATCGCCGAGCGCATTGCGGCAAGGTCGACGACCGCCGGCACTCCGGTGAAATCCTGTAGGATCACGCGGCCCGGCTTAAACGGGATCTCGAAGGACGCGACGTTGGGAGTCCATCGCGCGAGATTCCTGACGTCCTCTTCGGTCACGGCGAAATCGTCGCAGTTTCGCAGCGTCGCTTCAAGCAGAACGCGGATCGCGTATGGAAGCGCCGCGAGTTTGACGAGCCCCTGTTCTTCCAGGGCTCCGAGACGATAATAACCGAACTTTTTACCGTTGACGTTCAGGACGTCGAACGAATTGAAATAATCGCGGGGCGTCGATTTCCCTGCCATGCCAGCATCTCCGTTTAAAAGGCGCGAACCGGATCTTCGACGGCGTCGTCTCGCAACGAGTCCACGCCGCGTCGTTGAATCTCGAAATACTGCCGCGCCGCGAGTCGGGGAACGCGCGCGCCGCGGGTAAAAAAAAAGCCGTTCCTTGTCAGAACGGCTTGAAAAACAGCGGCGAACGACGCGCCGGACATGATCCTGACGGTCTGACGTCGTCAAACCGCGAGTAGTCGTTCGCTCAATTGACGCCGCCCACGGAGGGCGTCGTCGTCATAGTTGCGGGAGTAGGACTTGAACCTACGACCTCAAGGTTATGAGCCTCGCGAGCTGCCAACTGCTCCATCCCGCGATCAAACGCGAACGGACGACCGTCCGAACGCAAAAATAATATCAAATATCGAAACGTCGCGAACGACGACGTTCAAGTTGCGGGAGTAGGACTTGAACCTACGACCTCAAGGTTATGAGCCTCGCGAGCTGCCAACTGCTCCATCCCGCGATCATAGTACCCGAATTCAATCGGCTATTACAGTATAGCCCCAGCCGTCGCTTTGTCGAGGGGCTTCTCGTATTTTTCTGAAAAAGCGTTTTTTTAAAAGCGCGTTGAAAACCGAACGACGCTTCAGTACAATGGTAGACGGTTCGAATCAGAACCCTGTGGAAACACGGTTTCCCGCGCGGTTTGACGCCGCGCGACAGCCCCTGGAATTATCTTGCGACCTGCGTGGCGCCGACCGCTCTCAGGAGCGTCGCCGAGCCGGTCGCCGAGGACATGCGTATGCGAATTTTTTCTACCGTACTTGCGACGCTCCTAATCTGCGGCGCGGCGACAGACGCCGCCTTCAGTCAAGACGCGTCGAAACAGACATGGGATCCGAACGCGACGGCAGAGTCGCTCGGACTGACCCCCTATCAGATTCCCGACGATTTCTATCCTGTTTTTCCGTGGGACCATCTTGGCGATTGGATGGAGAAATACCAGTCTCTTGAAAGCGCGATGAAATCGATGGGCGAATGTCAGTTCACCCTTTCGGGTTTCGTCGATTCAATCGAGGCGGCTAAGGAGGCAGAGAAGAACGGGCTGAAGTGCATCTACGAGGCGAAGATCGAGGTCTTTGACGAGACGAACCTCACGAACGAGGAGATTGAGAAGAAATGCGCCGAGATTGACGCGCGCATTAAGGCGGTCGTTGAGGAGACGCAGGAGCTCACGAACGTGATCGGCTACAATCTTGTCGACGAGCCGGGCGTCTACAAGTTCAAGGCGCTCGCCGCCGGGGTCGCCGCCGTCAAGAAATACGCGCCGGGCAAGCTGGCGTACATCAATCTCTTCCCGGGCTACGCGTCGACGATCGGCGCGGACGCGAACTCGCAGCTCGGAACGTACACGTACGAGGAGTATCTTGAGCGTTTTGTTCAGGAGGTCAAGCCGCAGCTGCTCAGCTACGACAACTATATGCTCGAGTATTCCGAGGATATGCGCGACTCGGGGCGCGCACAAGTCTTCTTCAGCGATCTTTTCATCGTTCGCAGGATCGCGAAGAAGTATAATCTTCCGTTCTGGTTTATTGGGAGCAGTCTCTGTATTCTGGAAAACTCGTCGCCTCCGACGCCGGCGCGTTACGCGCTCCAGACGTATCTCCCGCTCGCGGCGGGCGCCGACGGCTTAACGTGGTTCCTCTACTATCCGCTTGGATGGCGCTATAGTCCGATCGATCGTTTTGGCAATAAGACGGTCTCGTGGCTTTATATGCGCGAGATCAACATTCAGGCGCGCGCGATTGGCGCTTATCTTAAGAAATACCGCTCGACCGATATCGGAATGGACCCGATCTATACGCAGGACGAGGCGCCGAATCTTCCGCAGTTTCCCGCGAAACCGACGAAGGTCCTTCCCGATCTGACGACGAGTTACTCGGTCAACGGGACCTATTCCGCCAAGGAGGCGCCGAAGGTTCTGGTCGGCGAATTCGAGGAGGAAGAGGGCGAGAACGTCGCCGCGCTTGTCGTCAATATGAGCCTTGAGACCTCCGTTAAGGTCAAGTTTGCCAAGCCGGACGGCTATCGTCTGCTCAAGACGATCTCTCCCGTCGACGGAACCGAGGAAGAGGTCAACGACGAGGAATTCCAGAGCGGTTTTTGGATTATTCCCGGACACGGAACGCTCTTTGTTTGGGAAAAATGATCCGCGTGTCTGAACGCCGCGGCGTTTGAGAGGACGCTCCCGTCTGCCGTCGTTTCCAGGACTGGCGGACGGGAGCTTTTTCATGGCGCTTCAGGATGGGACGCGAATATCGCAGAGCGTTTCATGGACGGGCTCCGCGGGTTATGTTGATTGTTTCAGCGTTAAAAGTGGGAATTTCATCCTTTATTCCCGGCTCTTTATTGACGAACAGGGGATTCGGTAATAAATTGCGTTCAATCAACAGGCGCCGCGGTTGCGCGATCGTTTGCGCGCCCTTTAAAGATTCAGGGAATCGTTATGAAACGTCTGGTCGCATTTTTTGTCGGATCGTCGCTCGTCTTTCTCGCGATTTTGAGCGTCTTTAATCTGGCGCTGGCGCTGGAGACCGCTCAGTATGCGGAAGCGGGTCTTGCCGGGCTCAACGGCTCCTTCTTCCTCGACGATTTCTACGCGCGTCTTTGGGCCGCCTACGGGTGGATGGGGATTCTGTTCCTCGCGCATTTTGTCGCGTCTGCCGTCATCGCCGGCGTCTACTGGTTCTGCTGGCGTCCTGCGCGACCGAAAGAGCCGACGGGCGAGGCTCAGTCCGTTGAGTCAACGCGGGACCCGCGAGCGCCGGAACAGCCGACGTTTTCCGTCTTCGGCGCGACGTCGCGAACGCTTTCGCCCTTTTTCGCGACGCTCTTTGCGGTCGTTGTGCTTTCGCCGGTTCTTAACAACGTGATAGGCCGTTCCTTCAACGAGCTTCGAGTTTTCCTCGAGGACAGGATCGCGCGCCCTCTCAGCGCGATGGCGATGGAGCGTCG
>CACYBR010000012.1 GCA_902772705.1 uncultured Planctomycetota bacterium | reverse complement strand
GCGCCGTCTATCGTTTTGCGCCGTTGACGGTTAAGCGACCTGCTTTGCGGACGCGAACGGCGAGTCGAATTCCTTGAGTTCGATCAAATCGAAAGGCTTGGAATTTTCGCGGAACGAAACGGTTATATCGCCGAAGTCGACCTCCTGCGAAACATAAGCGTAACCATGGCGCGCGAGTTCGAGAATCGCGAGAAAGATTCCGACGAGCGTCGTTTTGCGATCCGCGTCGGAAAAGAGCGAAGTAAACAGAACGGAACGCTCGCGTTTGAGACGCGCGTAGACGCGCTGAATATGCACCGAGGTCGGCGTTTCGTCGCCCTTCATCGCATGATGAAAAACGGGGGTCTTTTCACGAAGAATGCGGCCAAAGGCGCCGACGAGGTCCCAGAGTTCGACGTCCTGAATCGGTTCTTCGGCGAGATTGCGCTCACGCGTCGGCAGGTCGTTGGACAGTCGAGGGTAGCGACGCTGCCAGCATCGTCCGCGTTCTTCGAGCAGCCCCGCGTTCTCGCAGAATTTCTTGTACGCCAGGAGCTGAGAAACGAGGTCGCGCCGAGGGTCTTCGATCTCTTCCGAGGTCTTTTCGTCTTCGGTCGGCAGCGCCTGAAAGGACTTAATCTCGACGAGCGCGCTCGCCGTTATGATGAACTCGCCGATCGTCTCGAGATTGAGCGCTTCAAGCGCGTCGATAAAGAGCAGAAATTGCTCGGTCACCTCGGCGATGGGAATATCGAAAACGTCGAGCTCGCGCTTGCGTACAAGGTACAGGAGCAGATCGACGGGACCGCAGAACGCGTCCAGTTGGACCGAAAACATAACTCCCTCCCTGAATTGAATACGCTGTCCGCGATTCGTCAAAACGACGAATCGGAATCAAACTCGACGAACTCGTAGACTACGATCCGTTCCTCGGCGGCTCGATCGTTCGGCGCGGCGCTTCGCGTTTCCGGACGAGACGCGCTCCGCGACGAACACGTCGTAACGTAATAAAGGATCCCCCAAAAACTCGCGCCGCCTATCGCCGCGGCCGATAGCGACAGAATATAAAGCGTCTGCATTGTTCAAACCGTTCGAGTTCCATTCCCGAGTCAGGAACGTCGTCATGACGTCCAACTTGCGCGTCCGTGCGCCGACTCAATAACGCTAGTCTTTTTACGGAAACGAGGCAAGGGCAATCTTACCGCGTTTTTCGACGGCGCGCGACGATATGCCTGGTTATAACTGCCCTTTTTTTTGAATTTGAAGCGAATTTGCTTGATTCTGAAATTCGTCCCCATTATAATCTGTAAGGAGTTCGAAAACGCGCTTTAAGAGCAACCGTAAAGAGCTTTTTCGAGCTGTTGCGTCATAATCTGACAGATTTCGGTTTCCTCCTATCCCGGAAAGGGCGCGTTATGCAACAGACCTCTCTGAAAAAAAACGATCGGAACGGATTCACGCTCGTTGAACTGCTGGTCGTCATCGCCATCATTGGTATTCTTATCGGCTTGCTCTTGCCAGCGGTTCAGGCGGCGCGCGAGGCCGCGCGAAGAATGGAATGTTCCAACAAGATGCGCCAGCTGGCGCTCGCTACGCTTAATTACACGGACGTCCAGCGCGTTATGCCGTGCGCCGCGCTCATGCGTCCGACCTCCAACTCGACCGCCAGTCTATGGCGGTGGTTCTCCATGTGGGGCGTCTCGCTCCTGCCATTCCTCGAACAGGAGAACGCGTTCCAGATGTACTTCGGAGCCGCAGGGCTCTCCAACGAGTCGGCGGGCTCCGTCAACGCGACGAACAAGGGACTCAATAAACAGCTTTCGATGATGCGCATGCCGATCTATGAATGTCCAAGCGATCCGGGCGCGGGTCAGCAGCTGATTCCCATGACGGAAGACGGACACACGAACTACACGGCGTACGAGCAGTACTGCACGTCGTACCGCGCGGTCGGCGGCGCGAATACGGGCGGCACATGGTGGTGGGACGACTGGGGCGCGTCCAATCGTACCAACCTTCGCGGCGCAATTCACACGGTTCATTCTGTAAACGTTACGGGAGCCGACGGCGGATCGTATCGACTCGGGTTTGAACCTCTCGCGGCGGTCACCGACGGGACGTCGAACACGGCGATCTTTGTCGAGCATCATCGTCCGGACCAGCAGCCGCGTCGTACGACCTTCTGGGCGAGCGTCGCCGCCAACCATATCTACACCTGCTCGCCGAAATCCGCGACGCTCAAGGCGAATCAATGGCAACTGTGCCTTGACACGTGCGGACTGGGCTCGCCGCAGAGCACGTACTTCTGCGGGCGTTCAATGGGCGCGTATCATTCCGGCGGCGGCAACGCGGCGTTCCTGGACGGCTCCGTTCACTTTATCTCGGAAAACATCAACGTCGGCACCGGCTGGCTCGGCGGTAACAACACCCCGCCGTACGATATCGGCGTTTGGGGCAATTTGTGCGCCGTCGCCGACGGTCAAACGACCCAGGTTCCATGAGCGTTTTTTCTATTTGGCAACGATTTCGACGACGCGGCGATTCCTCTGGGAGCCGCCGCGCTTCTTTTAGGAGAAGATCATCATGAATCAACGCGTTTATACGATCCTCAGCCTTGCGATTCTCGCCTCGGTCGCGCTCTCTATTGCCGGATGCGGTCCCAAAACGGTCCACGTCTCCGGGAAGATCGTCGTCGACGGTCAGCCGGCGCAAAACGTCCGCGTCGTGTTCCAATCCGCGTCGAACGACGCGATCGTACCGCCCGTCGCTACGGGGCTCACCAACGCCGAGGGACAGTATTCCCTCTCTCTCGCTGAAAAAAAGAAGAAGGGCGCCGTTCCGGGACCTTACGTCGTCTTTCTTACATGGAGCGATCCTGACGCCGTGGAAAATCCCGTCGAAGGCTTAACGGAAGAGAAGGCGGCTCCGTTCAGACTTCCACCGCGCGCTAACAGCGGCGAACTGCGGTTCGACGTTCCCGACAAAGGCACGAAGGAAGCCAACTTCGAGTTTGACAATTCTACGGAGCCGCAAAACGTCGCGCCTGGCGTCTGACCCGCTTGCGCTGCGGTTCTTTCCGTTCACGTTTCCCCGTCCCGTTTTCCATGAAAGGTTGTTCCGATGCGAAAGATCGCGCGTTGTTTTCAGTTTGCGCTTGCCGTCGTCGCCGCGTTTGCCGCTATTGAGTGCGCCGCGCAGGACTCTGCGACTCCGCGCGATTTTGGCGGAATCTATCCCTCGCTGGCGTACTTCAACGACGAGAACGAATGCGGGACGGGAGCCGTCGTGCCGTGGGCGGACAAGCTTTGGTTCGTCACGTACGGACCGCATCTCCCGAACGGCTCGTCCGACAAGCTCTACGAGCTCGACGCGTCGCTGCGCAGAACGACGCGTCCGGAGAGCGTCGGCGGCACGAACGCAAACCGCATGATTCATCGCGAGTCGAACCAGCTCTTCATTGGGAACCACGCGATCGACGCGGAAGGAAACGTCCGCACGATCCCGCACAGCGAGATGTACGGTCGCGAAACGGCGGTCGCGCGGTCGTGGCTCGAGCCTGCCAACAAGGTCTACTTCATGACGATGGAGGAAGGTCTTTACGAGGTCGACGTCGACACGCTGGCTGTCAGGGAACTCTGTAAAGACGGCAACCGTAAGGAGAAAACCGCCGCTGAGGACGTGCTCCCGGGCTATCATGGCAAGGGCGGCTACATGACGCAGAAACGGCTCGTCTATACAAACAACGGCGAGAATTCCGAGGCGGCCAAACACGATCCGACGACGCCCTCGGGATGCCTTGCGGAATGGACCGGCGAAGATTCTGGATGGCATGTCGTCAAGCGCGCCCAGTTTACGGAAGCGACGGGTCCCGACGGAATCTACGGCGGCAAGACGGGAGACGAGGTCCTCTGGACCCTCGGATGGGACGCGAGGTCGGTCATTCTTGAGATTCTCGATTCCGGCGAATGGAAACAGTTCCGACTGCCGAAGGCGTCGCACTGTTACGACGGCGCGCACGGCTGGAACACCGAATGGCCGCGAATCCGTCAAATTGACGATCCCGACGTGTTCCTCGCGACGATGCACGGACAGTTCTGGCGCTTCCCGCGCGACTTTACCGCCTCGCACGCGTCGGGGATACGGCCGCGGTCGACCTATCTGAAAGTGATCGGCGACT
Organism: uncultured Planctomycetota bacterium; assembly: GCA_902772705.1. Taxonomy (GTDB): domain Bacteria; phylum Planctomycetota; class Planctomycetia; order Pirellulales; family Thermoguttaceae; genus RUG369. The sequence continues at coordinate 2,241 of CACYBR010000012.1, read as the reverse complement.
TTGCGTTCTGGAACGATCGGGTCGTTTTCGGCTGCGACGACGCCGCAAAAAGCGCCTTCCTCAATACGAGCGCGCTCAAGGGGCGACTCGCGGGTCCCGGGCGCAGCGGGTCGAACCTCTGGTTTGCGGCGCCAGAAAGCCTCGACGAGCTCGGACCGGCGCTCGGTCGCGGCGCGGTCTGGCTAAACGACGAGATCGACGCCCAGTCCCCGTCGGATCCTTATCTGTTTGCGGGCTACGATTATCGCGGCGCGTTCATTAAGTTCGACTCTGCGGAGTTCCCAGTCCGGCGCGACGAGCCCGACAGCGTACGTTTTTCCTTCGAGGTCGACGTCAAAGGCGACGGAACCTGGACCACGCTCGACGTCCGCGACGTCCCCATAACGGCGGCTGGCGGCTACGCGTGGGTCGCGTTCGACCCGGGCTGGCAGGGCGAGTGGATCCGCGTGAGCGCGAACGCTAACCTCAAAGGCGCGACGTGTTTCTTCCAGTATCGCAATAAAGACGCGCGCGAGCCGGGCGTCGCGGCGCCGATCTTCAACGGGCTCGCCGAGCCGTCGGACGCGTCGGACTTTCTTGGCGCGCGAATGTGGGTTCGCTCGAACAACGACCGGCTCGCGGTCGTCGCGACGAACGTTCGCGGAGGCGAGCGGCAGGAAGAACGTTATTATGAGCTCACGGAAGACGCAACGAAGCTTGAACGCGTCGAATGCAACTTCGAGGGGGGCGAAAAGGGAACGATCTCGCGCGTTAAGGCGATGGTCGACGCTATGCCCGTCGATCCGAACGTCTGCGCGATCGACGACCTGAGCGTCGTCATGAATTATCGCGGCGCCCGATACCGGCTTCCGATCGGCTCTCAGGACGTCGCGCATATCGCGCCCCCTCTCGTACTCCGGATCGATCGCGAAGTCGTGACCGAGCGCGACCTGTTGCATCTTGCGGGGACCTTCTACGAACTGCCGGCGGAGAACGCGGGCGGTCTCCCGAAGCTGCGTCCGATCGCGACCGACGGAAAGCTGATTGTCGACTACGCGTCGTATCGCGGACTGCTCGTCCTCGCGGGCGTCAAGGCGTCGCCGGAAAACGATTCCGATCGGATCGTGCGCTCAGACGATGGAGAATGCGCGCTGTGGCTTGGCGCGGTCGACGAATTGTGGAAATTCGGCAAGCCTGCAGGTCGCGGTTTCGTTTGGCGTGAAACGAACTGTAAAGCGAACCAGCCTTCCGACCCCATGCTTGCGACCGGATTCGACCGCAAACGCGTTGCTCTCACGAACCATTCTGAAGAAGCGGTTACGATAAGTCTTCAGGCGGACGCAACATGCGACGGAGACTGGCGCGTTGTTCGCAACGTTGAGGTCCCCGCCGGCGCCAGAACGGAATTTGAGCTCCCTGACTCGTTTAACGCGTACTGGCTCCGCGTCTGCCCCAATAAAGACGCGACGCTCTCCGCCGAGTTCATCTACGATTGAAAGGAACGACGTTGTAAGAGAAGCGGTTTGAAGTAATTTCATAACGGACTTCGTCATTCTCTGGGCAAGTCAGTCTTAAAAACTCATTCTTTTCTCTCCTCATGAAAACTGGGGGGAGAATTTTTGTGTATAGAACTCTTTTTAGAGCGTTTGGGGCGTTTTTCTGACAAAAGACAACATGTTTTGGTCGTGGCGATTAGGCGATTATTTAAGTAGCTCTTTACCTTCGATGGGCGTTCTATCCCCCATTTTCGGCGGTTGTTGACGAATTGACGACAGGAGACGTCTCATGTCGTAAGACTGATTGATCTATGCTGTTGAGCTCGCGCGCGGTCGTGATTGTTCGCCATGATTCTCAAGTCTCCACGCCCGCCTTTTATGCCGCCGAAGCCGCGTCCGCAACTATTTCTATCCTTTCCTCAGTCTTTTTCAAAAAAATCTCCGTTTTTCTTGACGCCGCAACTTGCGATTTTTATAATCCCGATCAGTCGGTCGTCTTATACGCATGGCGCCGATTTCATCGCTTATTTGCGACAGTCGTCTAAAGGTTCCGTTGTTCCTTCGGGGGTATTGACGGTTTGCGGCGTCTGTTCGTCCTTTTTGAACTCTTCATCGTTGACGAAGAACAGATTTTTAACGCTGTTGTTCCGGCCTGTCCGGAAACACGCTCTTTTCCGGTTCCCGTTGCGGGAGCCGGTTGGCGTTGAAAACAGCCGTCGTCATTAATAGAGAGAAAGCCCGTGGCCTCCTTCTGGAAATTTGACCG
>CACYBR010000011.1 GCA_902772705.1 uncultured Planctomycetota bacterium | reverse complement strand
TGCGACGGAACCAGAAATTCGCCTCAGACGCGGAAAAATTGCCGAAACTTTCGAGGCTGCATCGCACGGAACCTGTCGACGTCAATAGGAACACGTCGCCCTCGCTGGAATCGACGGGCGCGAGTCTTAAACCGTCGCTCCAGTACGCTTGCAGAGATTTTTGCTCTCTTCCGCCTGTTGTAACAGACGTCGTCAACGATCCGGATTCATGGGCTGAAATACAGTTAAGTTCCAGGTTTTCACGATCAAATTCGACGCGTAACCTTGAAGACGTCATCCTTGAACGAATCGCGTTCCCTTCCTTGTCGTAGTCGATCATCTCAAAGGCGACGGGAGGTCGCCGAACGTCTCCTGTCGCGTTCTCTTCAAGCTGATCTGTCAGACTGAAGACGCCGTCAACGTCGTCGTAATACGCCTGAACCGCCGTTACATTGATCTCGCGGGGCGCGACGTTCGGATCCTTCTGGGGAAATTTAAACCATACGTTCAGCGGATTGCTCGATCCTTCTCCCTTAACGCGAATCATGGACGTCTTCAGACGCGCGAGTTCGCCCGCGGGACTGCGCTTCTGGATCTCGCTCGCGACGCCCGGAATTTGCGATTGTTCAAATTCGTCGTATTGATGATCCTTAAAATAAAGGTAGACGGACTCGCCCTTGAAAGAACAGGCGCTTTTACTGTTTCTCACGCCCGAGGCGCTGACCTTTCCGTCAAACCGAACGCACCATTCTCCCGCTTTCCCCGGTATCTGCTCAAAATGCACCGAGCCGCCGCAACCAACGTGGAGCGTGTCAAATCTCTCTGTTTCCGAACTGTTGTTCTGAAAATTGAGCGAAGCAAGGTCAAATACCATCTCCTTGCTAAGCTTTTCAAATTCAACCTGAGTAATCGAAAATCCATTGCCAAGATTACCGTTTTCGACGCTCTCGTCGACGAGACTCATAATGCGTTCTCGTTCCAACAGGTCGCGTTCTCGCTGATCTTCTATTCCTTCAAACGACGCCCTCTCGCGATCTGCCTGCGGGACTTTGGTTCTTCTTGAAAACGTATCGGGCGTTTTAAAATCAATTGTCAGCTTTTCGCCGACTCCGCTGTGCTTTCCAATTCGAAAATCAACAGAAGAAGACGTTACGAGCTGATGCGAGTTGAAAACGACGTTCCGTGTGCTGATATAAAACTTCAATCCCTTCGCTGAATACTCGTTGCCGCCCTTGATGTTCACCTCGCCCATGAGCTTTCCCTGCTCAAGGAGCGAAAGACTAATCTCATGCTGCTTAAGCTTATAAAGATCGCCCAAAGAACGATCAAATTCAAGAATAATCTGTCCCTTAACTTCAAAAATAATCGCCTGATCGGCGCGCGCGGCTACCTCGGGTTCCGGCTGATCCGCATACTCCGTCTCCCATCCCTTCGGCAGTTTCCTGGGAAGATAGACAACGGTGCATTTATTTATCGATACGACGTCGCCGTTCCCAGAAAATTCGGGATTCCCGGCAAAGAGAAAATACACGGACGCGTCCGCCGCTTTCACCATATTGGCGCGACGTTCCCAATCGTTCTCATTTGGAAAAAGAAGATTGAGCTCAGGAGCTCTGCCCTCAAAGACGTTTTTGTCATTATCGCGCTCGCCGTCATATTGATTTGCACTATTGACGTCCGGACCTTTCTCTGGAGAAAAAAGCCGGTGCCAGACGACGACTAACCCCACGATCACGACGACCGCGACCAGAAATATCAACGTCTGTTTCATTATCTTGCCAACCATCTCCCCAAAAAGAACGCCGCATCCCCCAACGCAATCCGCCCGGGCGCCAAGTATAATGACGTTGCCAAAACGAGTCAAGGCGTTTCGCAAAACGCAAAACGCTCCCGCCGATCGTTTTCAGAAAAGTCCGCGATCAGAAGGAGCGTTTCAATCAAAGCGCCGCGTTATGCTCAGCCGTTAAACGCGTCAATCTCCGCGCGCGTGGCAAGAGACGGCTGGGCGCCGGCGCGCGTCACGCTAATGGCCGCGGCCTTCGTCGCGAAATCAGCCGCCGCCTCTGGCGAGCG
>CACYBR010000010.1 GCA_902772705.1 uncultured Planctomycetota bacterium | reverse complement strand
TGTCCCGCGCCCAAATTTCTTTCATAAAGTTACCTGTCGCCTTAAAAGTTTACGGCGTTTGTCGCCAAAGCGACGCGCGCCCCTGCCGACGGGGAGCAACGTTGGATGAACGCTAATTTCTCGACGTCCTTCAATGGGAATTTATGCGAATAGCCCGCCGACAAGAGCTTATGATTCCGAACGTAAAAGCTTTTACGACTTCGACGTTTAGGCTCGACGCCAAGTGTTCCAAACAGTCGGCGTAGTAGTCGTGTCCGCAATAGGCGATCTTAAGCATGCGAATGAAGTCTTTTTCAACTCGAACAAAAGCAAGGGAAACGCGACCCATAGAATAATGATCGAGCAGCGGTTCTGGCAAACAATAACGCAACTATACGAAACACCCGCCCGTTCTCGATTATACTCCGCCGCGTCGATATTGTCGAGTTTGATTTCTAGAAACGATATTGTTTTAAGTTATGGCGCTGTCGACATGTTCTCGTTTTCTCGTTGTTAAACGTCCGAAGCGTTAGAGTGGACGATTCCGGCGTCGTCTAATTCTTGTCGACGCCTTGAAATCGAGAGGTTAAGACGTTAGAATGACTTGGGAATTGTCTCCGCGCGAAAGAGAGCGGAGAGACACACTCTCTAACATTGAATGCGAGCGTGGCGCGTGAAAGACGCGACGTTTGCTAGAAAGAGTTGCGATAATGCGTTGTGAAGAACAGTTTTATAAGATTTACGGGCGCGATCCGGAGTCTCGAACGTTTTGTCCTTATCGGGTTTGTCCAATAGGGGCGCATGTCGATCACAACTTAGGGAAGATTACCGGCTTTGCGATCGATCAGGGCATAACGTTCGCGTATGGACCGAAGATGAACGGGGTTGTGGAAGTGACGTCGCTTCAGTTCCCCAAGCGCGCGCAGTGGTTCGTTCACAACCCCCCTCGACCCGAACGAGACTGGGCGGACTATTTTCGCGGCGCAACGCTCGCGCTCGGCACGCGATATCCCTTGAGCGTCGGGATATGCGGCGTCTTCGACGGGTCGTTGCCGATCGGCGGACTCTCCTCGTCGGCGGCGGTGACGATTTCATTCCTCGCGGCGCTTGCTCGCGTCAACAAGATCGAACTTCAGCGTCAGGAGATTATCGACCTTGCGTACGAGGCGGAGAAGGATTACGTCGGCGTCTCCGTCGGAAAGCTCGACCAGTCGTGCGAGGTCCTTTCCAAGGCGAACTCGATGCTCTATCTCGACACGCTCGACGGCTCCTACGAGGTCATTCCGACGAACCCCGTCTCGAAACCGTATATTTTCGCGATTTTCTTCTCCGGATTGGAACACAATCTCGTCGGGTCGAAATACAACATGCGCGTCGACGAGCTTCGCGCGGGCGTCTACGCGCTTCAGGCGTTTGCGGGGATTCCGTATGGAAAATTTGGCGAATCTTATGCGAGAACGACGCCTCTCGAGGCCTACTGGGAGTATCGCGAGAAACTTCCGACTCCGTGGCGCAAACGCTGCGACCATTGGTATTCCGAGCAGGATCGAGTCGAACGCGGCGCGGAAGCGTGGCGGCGCGGCGACGTCGAAGAATACGGCAAGCTCTCCTTCGAGTCGGGGATGAGCAGCATCGTCAACTGGGAAAGCGGCGCGCCGGAGCAGATTAAGCTCTATGAAATCATGCGCAATACTGACGGAATCTACGGCGGACGCTTCGCGGGCGCGGGTTTCAAAGGATGCTGTTTGGCGCTGATTGACCCCGCGAAGAAAGACGACGTTCTCGGCTCCGTAACGGACGCGTATCTGCGCGAATTTCCACATCTTAAAGAAAAGTATTCTTGCTGCGTGAGCGCGGCGTCGGAGGGGATCGTCCTATGAAATGTCTTTTTCTTGCCGCCGGTTACGCGACGCGGCTCTATCCTCTTACGGAAAACTTTCCCAAGCCGCTCCTTAAAGTCGGAAGCAAAAACATCCTCGAACATCTTCTCGACGACCTTGCGTCGGCGAACGAGATCGATCAGTTTTACGTCGTGACGAACGCGAAGTACGCGCCGGTCTTCCGCGAATGGGCGGCGACGCGTCCAGAAAAGATCGACGTCGTCGACGACGGAACCTCCACGAACGAGACGCGTCTCGGCGCCGTACGCGACATAATCTTCGCGCTTGAAACGCGCCAAATCGACGACGATCTCTTCGTGCTCGCGGGGGACAATCTCCTCGATTTCAGTCTTGTCGGGTTTCTGAACTACGCGAAAGAGAAGGGCGCAAGTTGCGGGATGCGGTATTACGAGCCTGACGTCGCGAAGCTTCGGAAGGCGGGCGTCGCCGAAATCGACGCGGACGACCGCATCGTCGCGATGACGGAGAAGCCGCAAGACCCGAAATCTCACTGGTGCACGCCGCCTTTTTACTTCTATCGTCGAGAGGACCTTCCTCTGGTGAAGTCGTCCGTCGACGCGGGGTGCGGAGTCGACGCGCCCGGTTCGCTACTGGCGTGGCTTTCGTCTCAAATCCCGGTCTACGCGTATGTTATGCCGGGCGAACGACATGATATCGGCGATCTTGCAAGTTACGAAAAAGCGCAAAAACTCTTTGAGGAACGCGGATTATGACGAACCGTTCGATCTATCTTTCCGTCCTGCTTTGCTCGTTTCTAACCGTCGTGCCGACGTTCGCGCAAGAGACCGGTTCCGCCGCGACGCTAGAGAAGATTCTCGCGCTTCCCTGCGTTACGGGCGAACGCGTCGAACCTGTCGACGGATTCGTCGCTTACGGAGGAACATGGCGCGTTTCCGACGACGGCGTCGTTTCCGCAGCCCCGGATTCCGGCGCGAGGTTGACGTGGAACGATCCCGCGTGGCAGACGGCAAAATCAGGCGATATCGAACTTGAACTTCGTTTTCAAACCGCTTCCGAAGGCTTTAGCGGACTGTGCTTTAAAATCACCGATTCCGCGACGGGAGCCGACGCGTTCAACGGCTACGAGATCGGCTTCAACCCCGCGCAGAAAGTCGTGAACCTCGGCGCGCATCGTCAGAACTATTCGCCGTTGGCGCGCGTTCCTTTCGACGTTCCGATCGGCGAGTTCTTTAAACTCCGCGTCCGCTTCGACGAGACGGGCTTCGTCTTCTATCTTAACGGCGAATACGCCGGGGAATACCATGAGGTCGCGCCGAAAAAGGACGATCCGCTTCGCGCCGGAACATTTGCGCTTCGAATTTGGCAGAACGCCGTCGAATACCGCAATCTCCGCGTCCGACTAGGCGACGTCCTTGACGCGCCCGTCGTCGCCGTCCCCTTTGCGTCGCCCGCGCTCGACGAATCTGACGCGCCGGAAACGCTTGACGTCGAAGAGCTTCCGCCTTTTATTTACGTCGCGCGGTCGCTTCTCAACCGTCCGAACTCCGTCGGCAACGACCTATGGCAGGCGACTCCGAAAAAGCCCGGTTGCGCCATACGTTACGTTGATCCCGCCTGTCCTGAGAAAGGAATTAAAACCCTTTTTGAAGATCCCGACGGGTCGATTTACGACATGAATCTGTCTTTCGACGCGAAGACAGTCTTCTTCTCCTATCGTCCGAAGGATTCCGCGTATTGGAATATATGGCGAATCGGAATCGACGGTTCCGACCTGACTCAGCTTACGCACGGTCCGTTCTTTGACGTGTCGCCCGTCGAACTTCCCGACGGCGGGATCATGTTCGTCTCGACGCGACGTTTCGGACGCACCGTCTGCCAGCCCGGTCCCGCGTCGAATCTGTTCCGCATGAATCCCGACGGCTCAGGGATTACGTGCGTGAGTATGAACACGCTTTCGGACTTCAACCCGCAAGTTCTGCCCGACGGGCGCGTTCTCTTTACGCGCTGGGAATACGTAGACCGCGACCTCACGTATCGTCAGTCGCTGTGGACGGAAAACCCCGAAGGAACGCTCTATCAGCTTTTCTATGGGAACACGCTGCGCGATTTCGGTTCCATTCTGCAAGCGCGTCCGATCCCCGGCGCGCCCGCGTCGAAAGTCATCGCGTCCTTTACG
>CACYBR010000009.1 GCA_902772705.1 uncultured Planctomycetota bacterium | reverse complement strand
TGCCGGGCGAGACGGTCTCCTGCGTCGGATGCCATGAGCCGCAGGACTCCACTTCCCCGACGAATCCGCGTTCCCTCGCGTCTCAGAGCGCGCCCGTCGAACTGACCCCGTTCTACGGTCCGACGCGTGGTTTCTCCTTTGAACGCGAGATCCAGCCAATTCTCGACAAATACTGCGTCGAATGTCATCAGCCGGATAGCGAAAAGGTCAAAATGCTCGTCGCCGACGGCAAGGTTGACGACGGCGTCTGGGAAAAGAGCAAGCGTCCGGGCGAGACCTACGAGTATGGACGACTCCCTGACCTGCGTAAAGCGCCTGCGAAGCCGACCCTTGAGAAGGGAAACTATATCGCCGCGAAATCGCCCGTCTCCAACGCGTACTACCAGTTGCGTCGATTTGTCTATACGCCGACGAAAGAGAGTCAAATGTCAACGCACTTGCCCTGTGAATTCAGCGCCGATATGCAGCCGCTCGTTACGACGCTTGCCGCCGGTCATTTTGGCGTTGAACTTGATCCTCAGTCCTGGGAGAAGCTTTACGCGTGGATTGACCTCAACGCGCCGTATTTCGGAAACTGGGGCGAGATGTTGCGCAAGGACAACCCCGCGCTCGTCGATCAGCAGTGGAATCGTCGTGAGGAGCTTCGAAAGCTCTACGCGCCCAGCGCGCTCCAGCTCGACGACGATCCCAACGCGCCGGTCGCTGGCGAGCCGCTTGACGATCCGACAAGAGTCGTGCGTTTCTCAACGAAGCGCGAGCCGTGCGAATCCGTCTCCTGGACTCCTGCGGATACGCCTCCCGAACATGAAAGCGTCGCGTTGAACGACTCGATCGCGCTTGACCTTGTCGCGATTCCGGGAACAAACCTGAGCGTCGGCGTCACTGAGATTACCAACGCGCAGTATCGTGCGTTTGATCCTGAATTCAACGCCGGGATCGAGTATGCCGATTTTATTCAGTTCAGTCCCGGCGAACGCGGATGGCTACTCTCCCGCGACCGTCAGCCTGCGGCGCGCGTTTCGTGGAACGACGCGCAGAAATATTGCGCTTGGCTCTCTGAAAAAACTGGCGACGAATACCGACTCCCAACCCTTGAGGAACAGCGCGCCCTTGTCGGCGCCGGCGAACACGAATTCTGGTTCGGCGCGACGGACGCCGATTATTCAGCGTTCGAAAATCTGGCAGACTCTACATACGCGAAGATTTCGCCCTTTGGATGGACTGGCCGCGTCGAGACGCTGCCCGCATGGCGCCCAGTCGATTGGAACGTCGACGACCATTCGCGCGTTTCCGCGCCGGTTGCGTCGTACTTGCCCAACCGGTTCGGTCTCTATGACGTTCAGGGCAACGTTTCCGAATGGACGAGCTCTGAACTGACGGAAACGCGCGACGTGGTCGACCTCAAGTCCGGCGAAATCGTCGACCAGACCGTTCGCGTCAAGAAGCTTGCGGGCGGCGGTTCGTGGACGACTCCGTCGAAGAAAGCGTTCGTCGGTTCGGCGCGAGCCTATCCCGATTACTTTAAGATGCGCGACGTTGGGTTCCGCGTCGTTAAGGTGAGAAAGAGCGCCGCGAAATGATAGTTTCCGCGCGTACGTTCCTCTAAAAAGTCAGCGCGCTCTCGAACTTCGTCGGGAGCGCGCTTTTATCTTAGCGCTAATAAAAAACTCCCCCGGCGTTTGCACGATCAGGGGAGTTTGCGCGAGAATCCGCTTCGTTTCAATTCAGAGAAAAGTCCGGCGGCGGCGGCATGTAGTCGCGAACATGCGGGGGAACCAGTTTGGGAGGAAGAGGCTGGCCTCTGTGTGAACGCGCCCACTCGAGACGCTGGGAGTCGTTCGCGTAATAGGAAAGCCAGAGCGAATCGTCGTTCTCAAGAAAACTATTGTCCGTATGGAAACAGCAGAACCAATAGCTGACGGAGGGGTTTTCAATTTCGCGCGCGTACATCGTCAGAACGTCTTTAACGATGAGACAGTAGAGGCGGCGATCGGAAAGGTGACCCGCATGAACGATATACTGACCGACGTCGATGAGTTCTTTAATGAGAACCCTGAGAGATTGCTCGACTTCGTCGTCCGTCGCCATAGCCAGATCAAGAGGTTTGAAGCGCGGCGCAATCAAGTCGCCGATCGTGAGACTTTCCGAGCTCTCCCACTCGCAACTTTCCGAAAAATACACGTTTTCCTGAGTGAGCGTCATTTGCTCAATCAGCTTGTCCGTAAAGTAACAACCGTTGCCGTCGTCGCCCTCGCCATAAGTGAGTTGGTCAAGCTGGCTTCTCAGACGGGCGTTTTCTAACAGCAACTCGTTGGTCGCAGCGCCGCTCTTCAAATGGTCGCTCATTTCAGACCCGCATGACGTCGGCAGAAGCCCGGTGACTTCTGCATGTTGATTCATATGGAATAAACGCAGACACAGACCGGAACGTCGAGGAAACAAAACCTCCTCAGAGACGCGCCAGTTATGAGAGCGTTCTGCAAACGGGAAAGAGAACCAACGGTCGACCAGCGGGAATCGTCGCGGTTCATACCGCAAGCGAATCGCCGACGCTCGGCAACAAAGAAGTCCCAGGGGGGGAATAGGGCAAACGCTTGAGCGTTAGACGCCCAAACGACAGTCTTTGCCTTGGTGTTTTCTTTCGTATGCAATTAATCTAATCGAAATCTCAAGAAATACAAGTTTATTTTCAAGGAAAACGCCGCCGAGTCTGAAATTTCAAAAAACGTCCGTCTATAAATACCAAAAATACGGGTTAAGCGCGTGCGCCGACTGAAAAACGACGCCCGTCTAATCGAACGTATCCTTATAATAATTAGGGGTATAAAGATCCCCAAGACGGGAATTTCAAGCGCCTTCCGTTTAACCCTTGATTTACGAAGGAAGAACACGTTGACGGCGGCGATTTCAGAGGACCTTTTCAACGTTTTGACGATCGGGGGTCTTCTGACGAACTCCGAACGAGCGTTATTCCCTGAGCGTCGCAGAATTCCTGCAACTCCTTGAAGCTGGACTCTCCTCCGCTGGAAACTTCCGCCTTCATATAGGGCGCCCAGTACATGTTACGTCCGGCGACGCCCCACGATTTCACGCATAGCGTCACGACGTCGGCGAGTTCGGCGTCTCGCTCCTGACGCGTCTTCTTGCCGTCGACGGATGAAACGGAGTACGACGAGCGCAGACCCGGCTGCTTCGGGAAAACGTAACCGCGGTCTGTGCAACGCACGACGATTCCGCGTTCGTTCCCGCGCGTCGCCGTCCGCGTGAGCTCGCGTGAAACAAGAAACGCTTCCTTGGGCGTCTTCTCGTCTTCGCGGATTTCTTTCTTCGTCTCGGGAGGCGCGTTGAGCTCCACGCTCTTGTTGAAGAAGTTGGGCATGCCGTTTGCTTCGCCCGAATCGGCGGAGGAGTTCGCGCCCCCGGACGACGTTGACGAACCTGCCGAAGCGTTGGTCGACGCGTTGGTCGAAGCGTCGAACTCGCCCTCGGCGACCCCGTCCGTCGCGCCGGCGTCAAACGTTGCGACGCCAGGCGTGTTGGAAAGCTCGGGCGAGAACGCAGGATCAGACCTTTGGGGCGATTTCGGCGTTTCAATGAAGTTCGTCATGTTTTGCGGAGCGTTATTACCGTCTGGCGCCGACGGTCCCTGAGGTTGCGCCGCCGCGTTTGCAACATATTGAGTCGTCGCTTGCCGCGCGTCGTATCCGCTCGCAAGATAGCCGTTGGCGTTCATCGCGTTCGACGCGGCTTCGTCGCCGTTTGCCGACGCGTTGGGTACGCTCGGCGCGACGCCGGCGCCATTTTGGACGAGTTGTTCGTCGACGCTGACGTTGGGCGCTCCCGAGGCGACTGACGCGCCGGAAACGCTCGGCGCGACGCCGGCGCCATTTTGGGCGAGTTGTTCGTCGACGCCGGCGTTGGGCGTTCCCGAGGCGACTGACGCGCCGGACACGCCTGGCGCGACGCCGGCGCCATTTTGGACGAGTTGTTCGTCGACGCTGGCGTTGGGCGTTCCCGAGGCGTCTGTCGCGCCGGACACGCCTGGCGCGACTCCGGCGCCTGACGCGTTCGTTCCGCCGTTGACGAGTTCGTCCGTATGGGCGTGTTCGCCAGAATTTCCGTTAGCCCCGTCAGGACCTGCGA
>CACYBR010000008.1 GCA_902772705.1 uncultured Planctomycetota bacterium | reverse complement strand
ATGGCCGCGACCGTTGTTTACGTCCGGTTTGCGGAGTCGCTCCCACTATGATTAGTCGATCGCCGGGAGCGTTTGTTTTGTTGGTAAAATTCCGGGCATGGCCCGATTGACAATGAGGAGAGTCATAATGAGTATGAAGAATTCGCGCGGAGGTCGCGGCCGTGAAACGCGCGTATCATCCGGACGAGTCGCGCGCAAGCCTCGTCTTGATTCGTCGCGCGCGCCGAAGAAGCCCTATCGTCCAGGGTACGCGACGACGCTTCGCAAACAAGGCGGCTCCGTTTTTGCGAGCGTTGCGCGCACAAAGAGCAAGTCGAAAAACGACGACGGCTCCGACGTTGATTTTAACACGATCGCCGACCGCGGCTTTCGTCTTCAGCAGGTTCTCGCGGCCGCAGGATACGGCAGTCGTCGGCAGTGTGAGACGCTCGTGAGCGAGGGGCGCGTCGAAGTCGACGGCGTGGTCGTGACGGAGCAGGGAGTCCGTGTTAAGCCGGGCGAACAGAAGATTCGAGTCGACGGCGAGGGGCTCCCGAAGGTCAAACCAGTCTACATTGCGCTTAACAAGCCTAAGAACGCGCTTTGCACCAACAGCGACCCTCAGGGCCGACGACGCGTTCTCGACTTCATGCCAGAGGACCTCGGGCGTCTCTTTCCTGTCGGTCGTCTCGACCAGAACAGCGAAGGTCTCATCCTTTTGACCAACGACGGGGCGCTCGCTCAGCGTCTGACGCACCCAAGCTACGAGGTTCCCAAGAGGTACCGCGTTCAGGTGGCGGGTCTCGTGGATCATGAGCTCGTGAACGCGCTCAAGCGAGGGGTGCATATTGCCGAGGGCGTCGTGCAGGCGGACGAGGTTACGATCCGCGCCTCTCACAAGAAGAGTTCCGTCCTGGAGATTACGCTTACAGAAGGCAAGAACCGCGAGATTCGACGTATGCTGGCGCGGGTAGGGCACAAGGTCATGCAGCTGCAGCGCGTTCAGGTCGGCACGATCAAGCTCGGCAAGCTTGCGCCCGGGGATTTTCGTCGGCTGACAGCTGCGGAGGTCGCCGATCTTTATCGTCTTGCGGAGAACCCGCGCAAAGCGGAACCGGAGAACAAATCGCGCAACCTTGCGCCGGTTGAACTTTCCACGCTTGAAGAACGCGAGTCGGAAAAAGCGCTGTTGCGTGAAGACGCCAAGGCTCTCGAACGCGAGAAGGCCAAGCGTCAGCCGAACGACCCGAATTACAGCGTCGAGGTTCGCAAGCAGTTCAAACGCAAATATGAGAGCGTCGCCGAATTTGAAGCGGCGGAAGGTGAGCCGCGTCTCGAACGGCGTTCTGGGCGTCGCGCGTCCAAAGACGAGTTTCGCGACGAATTCCGGTCAGAGGAACGCGGCGAATCGCGTCGTCGAGCGCGCCATGAGTTTGACGACGAAGTCCGCACGATCGGCCCCAAAAAATTCTCTCGCGCCGAGGACGACTCGCGCGTTCCAGACCGCTTTAACGCCGACGCGTCAAAGCTTCGTCGCGAGGAGCGTCGCCGACGTGGCTCGCGCGCCGGCGACGACGTAGCGCGTGAGGAGCGTTCAACGCGCTCTTCCAAACGCGACGGCGGCTCTAAAAGCCGCAAGGGACCGCGTCAACCGCGTCAGGGTCGCGCGACGAGAGGCGGACGCGGGCGTTGAGCGCTCTTTTGACCAGATTTCGCATTTTCAGGAGACTTCTTCATGTCAGATTGTGTCGCCGGTCGTAAGGAACTCTGGGCGGGCTACGGAACCGTTCTCGGGAATCGCGCGGTCTCGAAGTATGTGCGAAAAATGACGATCGTCGCGCCGGAATTTGCCGAGCGCGTTAAGCCGGGCCAGTTCGTCATGCTGCGTCTGACGGAAGGTTCTGATCCGGTTTTGGGACGTCCGTTCGCCGTCTTTGACGCGGACCCTCTTTCTGGGAACGTCGACGTTGTTTACGCGGTTGTCGGAAAGGGAACGCGACGACTTGCGCATCTTCGGGTCGGGGACTCGCTCTCGCTGTGGGGACCGCTGGGAAACGGCTGGAGCGTCGCGCGACGTGAAAAGCTTCCGAAGCGTCTGGCGCTCGTCGCCGGCGGGGTCGGACACGCGCCCTTCTATCTTCTGCTCAAGGAGATTCTCGCTCTTCCAGCGGATCAGCGCCCCGAAACGACGCTTCTTTACGGCGCGCGAACAATGGCGCGCTTCAGTTGCATAACGGACTTTCATACGCTTGGCGCGAACGTCAGACTTGCGACCGAAGACGGAACCTTTGGAACGAAAGGTTTCGTGACGGATCTGTTGCCGGAGTTCTTTCCGGAGGACGCGCCTTCGGAGGAATCGCAGATTCTCGCGTGCGGGCCTCAGCCGATGTTGCGCGCGGTCGCCAAATGGAGCGCGCAGCGCAATATCGAATGCTGGACGTCTCTTGAGTCGCCGATGGCGTGCGGCATGGGAATCTGTTTTTCCTGCGTCGTCGATTGGAAAAAGGACGACGGAACCTGGGATTACAAGCGCACTTGCGTCGACGGTCCCGTCTTTGACGCGGCGCGGCTCAAGTGGGACTGAACCGGGATTGGACTCCGAACCGCTTTTTAACGTGAAGGGAGATATCAATGAAAAAAATACTGACGATAGCGGCCATTCTGTTTGTCGCGGCGTGCGGGGCGGTTCGCGCGGCGGACGACGCGCCCGTCTGTCCGCTCGGAGACGGTTACGAGTTTGCGCCTGAATTGAGCGACGAATTCAACGGCGACGCGCTCGACGATTCCAAATGGTGGGATTTCAATCCCGCGTGGCGCGGTCGTAAACCGGCGCTCTTTTCGCGTAAAAACGTTAAAGTCTCCGACGGCTCGCTCCAACTGATCGCCAGCCTTATGAAGCCCGAAGAAGTGGACGTTGAGAACAAGGCTCGCGGTTACGACAAATTCTGGAAAGCGATCGTTAAGAGCAAGAATAAGGGCGCTTACGGTTATTATGAGGCGCGTTGCAAGTCGATGAAGGCGTGCGTCTGCAACGCGTTCTGGCTCTACGATCCGTTCTCGGAACGACCCGATATCAAGTACGTCGAGGGCGAAGCGTCCGAAGAAATCGACATTCTTGAATACTGCGGCAAGCCAAACTCGGAAGGGTATAATCGCCTCTATTACGCGACGCTTCACCAGTACTGCACGCCGTACCTTGAATCGATCGTCAATAAGAAGAAGCTCAAGATCCGGAATTATTCCTTCAAGAAGAAGATGGACTTCGATTTCTGGGCTGATTATCACACCTTTGGATTGGCGTGGACCCCGACCGAACTGCGTTGGTACGTCGACGGCGAAGAGGTCTTCAAGCGTGAAAACGACATTTTCTTCCGTCCTTTGCACATCATGCTCGACTGTGAGATTATGTCCGACTGGTTCGGCGAACCGGATCCCGCTGATTTGCCCGCGACCTTCTCGATCGATTATGTTCGCGTCTGGAAGTTGAAGGACGCGCCTGAGCCGAAGCCCCTTCCCGAACCGAAGAAGAAATAAGAACGCCGACGCGCCGGGAATCCCGAAGCTCGTACGACTCGCGTTTTTATAACGTTTCAAGCCGAAATCTGCGGTAAGAATTGACTGAAAGCGGAAAGCGCGCCTCACGAAGGCGACGATCTCTGTTAGAATGAACCAAACATAAAAAACGCCGTCATGGCGACCCATGACGGCGTTTTCAGAGGCCTCGGAGGTTCGGCGTCCCACATCGCCAACGCAGAGCGTTTTAGAAAACGCGCGTGCGCAGCCTCCGAGGCTTTTCTCATTACTACGGAATCACGCGAGCGCCTGATCGAGATCTTCGATAATATCGTCGACGTTCTCAATTCCGACGGAGAGACGAACCATGTCGGGCAGGACTCCCGATTCGAGCAGTTCCGCGTCGCTGAGCTGACGATGCGTCGTCGTCGCCGGATGGAGCACGCAGGACTGAGCGTCTGCAACGTGCGTCGCGATGATGATCGACTTGAATTTCGCCATGGCTTTTTCCGCCGCTTCGCGTCCGCCCTTAACGCCGAACGTCATGACGCCGGACGAGCCCTGGGGCATGTATTTCTGCGCGAGATCGTAGTATTTGTCGCTCTTCAGACCCGGGAATCGGACCCATGAAACGCGCGGATCGGCTTCCAGCCATTCGGCGACCTTCTGAGCGTTTTCGCAATGACGCTCGATGCGAAGCGCGAGCGTCTCGAGTCCGAGATTGAGGACAAAGGCGGTGAAAGGACTGATCATGGAGCCGAGGTCGCGCCCAACCTGAGCGACGAGCGTCGTCGTGTACGCGCCCTCGAGTCCAAACGTTTTCGTGTAGGTCAGACCGTGATAGCTCTCGTCGGGCGTCGTGAGCCCGGGGAATTTGTCGGAGTGAGCGTCCCAGTCGAATTTTCCGGAGTCGACAACGACGCCGCCGAGCGCCGCAGAATGACCGTCCATGTACTTCGTCGTCGAATGGACGACAATGTCGGCGCCCCATTCGAAGGGACGGCAATGGATTGGAGTCGGGAACGTATTGTCGACGATGAGCGGCACGCCGTGTTCGTGCGCGATCTTCGCAAAGCGCTCAAGATCGAAGACGACCAGCGCCGGATTGGCAAGCGTTTCGCCGAAGAACGCCTTCGTGTTGGGACGGAACGCCGCGTGGATCTGATCGTCGGTCCAATCTGGTTCGATGAACGTTACGTCGATCCCCATGCGCTTGACGGTTACGGAGAGAAGATTGTACGAACCTCCGTAAATCGTGGAACTGGCGACAATATGGTCTCCTGCGGACACGATATTGAAGAGGGAATAGAAGACTGCGGCCATGCCGGAAGAAACGAGGACGCCGCCTGTTCCTCCTTCAAGCGCCGTAATCTTACGCGCGACCGCGTCGTTGGTCGGGTTGGCAAGACGCGTATAGAAATACCCGGACGCCTCAAGGTTGAAGAGCTTGCCCATTTCCTCGCTGGTTTCATATCGGAACGTCGTACTCGGAATAATCGGCAACTGACGGGGTTCGCCGCTCTTCGGACGTCCGCAACCCTGAACGCAAATGGTTTCCAGTCTCATGTGGGATATTCTCCTTAATTGGCTCGCGGCGCGTTCCTTTGTTAGAATCGTAACGACGACCGCGAGCTCCTAAACTGCGGGATGCGCGCGCCTCGCCGACGAGACGAAGCACGCCTGTTGTTTGTTATATGGTCCATATGGTCCGTCGCCGGACGACCGTGGTTAGTTGAGGAGCGATTTGAGCGCCTGATACGCGGGTTCGACATATTGTGGCTCCGTCTTAACGACGTTGACCGGACTGCCCTCGAGCCAGTTTTCCAAAACCCACGCGACTTTCCACAGGGTCGCCTTGGTCATGTTGGGACAAATTTTGGGATCGTCGCCGGGCCACAGAATCGTCTTGTCAGGATTCTGTTCCTGCATACGCCAGACGAGTTTGGCTTCGGTTCCGATCGCGAGAGTCGAGCCGGCGGGCGCCTTCGCGACGACGTCGAGCAGCTTCGAGGTTGAACCATACCCGTCGCTGAGTTCGACGATCGCGCGTTGCGATTCCGGATGGACCCAGACCTGCGCGTTCGGGTTTTCTTTACGCAGATTCCTGATAAATTCGGCGGAGAAACGTTGATGCGTCGGGCAGAATCCGTCCCAGAGAATCACCTTTGCGCGTTTAATCGCCTCCGGATCGAGACCACCGTACGGTTCTTTGGTTCGAGGGTCCCAGACGGCGATTTCCTCGGGCTTGACGCCGAGGTCGAGCGCGGTCGTCTTTCCGAGTCTTGAGTCGGGCATAAAGAGCGCTTTGGGTCGTTTTGAGAACGCCTCGCGCAACACTTTTTCAGCGTTGGCGGAGGTGCAGATCAAGCCGCCGTTTTCGCCGCAAAACGCTTTAGTCGCGGCGGAGGAGTTCACGTAGGAAACAGGGGTAAATTCGCTGAAATCAACGAGCTCCGAGAGCGCGTCTTTCCAGGCGTACGCCTGTTCCGCCGTGATCATGTCGGCCATAGGGCATCCGGCGGTCATATCCGGCGCCATGACGATCATTTCTTTTCCGCCTCGCGCGGCGACCTTTTCCGGACGATTCGCCAAAATATCGGCGGTCTCCAGCATGAAATGGACGCCGCAGAAGAGGAGCGCTTCCGCTTTAGAATCAGCCGCGCGCTTTGCCAGCGCGAGGCTGTCTCCTACAAAATCGGCGATTTGAACGACCTCGTCCACTACGTAGTAATGGGCAAAGAGCGCTAGACGGTCGCCGGCTGCCTCACGAACGGCTTGAATTTTTGCACGAAGCTCTTCGTGGGAGAGATTTTCATAATCTGCAAGAGCTTTCATCGAACTTTCTCGCGTTGCGTTAAGGGCTCTTAGTTGTCAAAGAGCCAGGTGGAAAGGTAACGCTCGCCCGTGTCGGGCAGGAGCGCGACAATATTTTTACCTTCAAATTCAGGGCGCTTGCTCAGTTCAAGCGCGGTATGGAGCGCCGCGCCGCTGGAAATTCCGACAAGAATTCCTTCCCGAGCCGCGGAGGCGCGCGCCGCCTGACCGGCGGCCTCTGAAGAGACCGGAATGATCTCGTCCACGACCGACGCGTCGAACGTCTTCGGCACGAAGCCCGCGCCGATCCCCTGAATCTTATGCGCGCCCGCAGGCTTGCCGGAGAGAACCGCGCTCGTATCCGGTTCGACCGCGACTATGTACGCGCTCGGATACTTTTCCTTCACGGCCTTCCCGACTCCGGAGACGGTTCCGCCCGTGCCGACGCCAGCGACGAACACGTCGACTTTGCCGTCGAGCGCTTCGAGGAGTTCCTGACCGGTTCGCTCATAATGGCGTTGCGGATTGGACGGGTTTTCGAACTGCATCGGAATCCACGACCCTGGAATCTGCGCGTTGAGTTCGTTGGCGCGTTTGATTGCGCCCTTCATTCCCTCGGACCCGGGGGTCAGATCGATAGTAGCGCCGTATGCGGCGGCGAGCTTGCGACGTTCGACGCTCATCGTTTCGGGCATCGTGAGGATAAGCTTGTATCCCTTGACGGCGGCGACGAGCGCCAGCCCGATTCCCGTGTTGCCGCTTGTCGGCTCGATAATAGTGGCTCCGGGCTTGAGTACGCCGGCCTTTTCGGCGTCTTCAATCATGGCGACGGCAATGCGATCCTTAACGCTTCCGCCGGGATTGAAGTATTCCACTTTAACGAAGACGACGCCCTTTCCTTCGTTGAGCTTGTTGATACGGACCAGAGGAGTGGAACCAACGGT
>CACYBR010000007.1 GCA_902772705.1 uncultured Planctomycetota bacterium | reverse complement strand
TCGGGCTATACGGTCATGCCGCAAACGACCGCGACGACGATCACGATCCCGAACCTCGCGTCTGAAACGACGTACAAATTCCGACTTTACGCCGTCGGCGACGGGACAATCTACGTCGATTCCGGCTACAGCGCCGTAAAGGCGGTCAAGACGAAGGAGCGACAACTGGAGACGCCGGCGACGACCGTCACGACGTCCGACGACGTCGTCGACGCGTACGACGGCAAAATCTCGCTCCGAGAGGCGATTACCCTCTATTCCGCCGACGGCGACACGATCGACTTCGCCTTGACGCTCAAAGGCGCGACGATCACGCTTGGCGGTTCGCAAATCAAGATCAACAAATCGCTCCTAATCGACGCCAGCGCGCTCTGGAACGAAACCAACAGCGTCCCAGGAATTACCGTCGACGCAAATTCTCAATCGAGAATCTTTAATATTCCTCAGGGGAATGTTGAGATTGATTCGCTTGCGTTCACAGGCGGCTATGATCTGAACAACGGCGGAGCAATCTACGCAACTGGCGGAGAATCGAGTTCAGTAATCGTTTCGAACTCGTACTTCCACAACAATAGCGCGGGCTACGGCGGAGCGATCGTCGTCTCGAACCCGACGTCGCTAACGATCGCGAATTCACGTTTCCAAAACAACGCCGTCACATACGGAGGCGGAGCGATCTGTTTCTTCAACTATTCAACGGTAACGATTTCAAACTCAAGTTTTCAAAACAATACCGCAAACAACGGCGGAGCGCTCTACGCAGATCGTTCTTCAACGGCGACGATTTCAAACTCAAGCTTCCAAAACAACTCCGTTAATCTTAACGGCGGAGCGCTCTATGTAGATCGTTCTTCAACGGCGACGATTTCAAATTCAAGTTTACATGATAATGCGTCGTCGGCTTACGGCGGAGCGCTCTACGCAGGTTCTTCTTCAACGGCAATCATTTCAAACTCGAGCCTCTGCAACAACGCCGCCTCATACGGCGGCGGCGCGATCTTCGCCTCCTCCTCAACGCTAACGCTCGCGAACTCAAGCTTTACTCAGAACGAGTCGCGTTACGGTTCGGCTTTTTATGTTAGTTCCGGAAACGGTCGACTGTTTAACGTGACAATCGCCGGCAACAACGCTACTGAATCGTCGGGCGGCGCGCTCCATCTCCAAGGAACGTCGCAACTTGACTTCTACAATTCGATTGTCGATGGAAACGAGAACGGAGACGTCGACGTTCAGAACGGCGCCAATTGCGCCGTCAACGCGCACAACGTCCTGAGCGGCTACGCTGACTGGTCGAACGCCGACGCAATCGCGTTTGCCTACGATCCTTCCCAGCCGCTCTTCGCCAACGCGGCGGAAGGCGATTATTCGCTCGCGGACGGGTCGCAGGCGCTCAATCTCGGGAATAACGAATACGTCTCGACCAACGTCGATCTTGCCGGAAACGCGCGTATTATCGGCGGAACCGTCGATCTGGGCGCATACGAACGCCAGAACGAAGCGTCCTCTTTGACGGCGTCAAGCTACAACGCGTCAACGCGTCAAGCGGTTCTGATATGGGACGCAAACCCGGACGCGACGACCTACAAGCTTCAAATCTCGAAAGACGGCGGCGCTACGTGGACCAATTACAAGACTGGTCTTTCAACGAGAACCGCGACGGTCAACGGTTTGTACGTGGGCAAAACGTATGGGTTCCGCGTCTACGGAATCTCCAGCTCCGGCGCGACGCTCCCGAACTACTTCGAAACGACTTTCTCCCCGTCGAACAGTTCGAATTCCGTCATTGACGACTTCTTCGCCGATTTCTTCGACGAGGAATTCCTTGAGTTCTGACGCGCCGTAACGTAACTTTTCATAAAAGTTACGTTATTGCAATTCTTTGAGGCGATTCTCTCTTTCATGAGAGGATCGCCTTTCCTGTTCTCTAAAAAAGGAGGTCAGAACATGAAGGTCTTGTCTCGGAAAAAACGTCTCTCTTTTTTTAAGGACGACGAAACGGTTCTCTGGGAAACAGAACGTTCAACCGCCGAATTTGAGACAATCGCTTGATTTCAGAAGAAGCAAAGATTACAATCTCGTCCGAGTTCGTTTAAAAGGCTTACTGACATTTTTTAAAAAAAATCAACAAAATTTAAAAAAATGTTCTCCAACGCTCTTTTAATCGACCTCTTTAGCGATAGAGGGGGAAGGTACGCGCTGTCGGAGACTGCCTGAGAAGGAATTTCGGCTGTGCGCGCTCCCCGGAAAGGCGTCGAAAAGACGAGGGAGCGATTCTGTTTTCGTCAGAATGAAAGAAGCAAACGCTCTTCTCTGGTCTTGATTGCGTTTTTTGATTTATAACGATATAAGGATCCTCGCCATGAAATCACTCTTTCGTCGCTCGATTCGGTTCCCTCTGAGGAATCGCGTTTTGAACCTGCCCCTTTTGATTATCGGCGCGTTGGCGTTAACCTCGGCTCGTTTTGACTCGAACGTCGCCTTCCTCGCGCCTGCGACGGCGCAAGCGCAGACGTCGGAAAACTCAGAACTCGCCCCTATCGATCCCGACGAATATCAGAAGCTCGTGAAACGCGCCCACGAACTCGGTTCTGGCGGGAGATTTAACACGATCCCGCCTGCGGCGCAACCTGAATACCGAAAGATCTGCGAACGAATTATTACTGCCTCGAACGCAGAAGAAAACGATTTCCTCGACGCGCTCTTCTGGCTCTGTCGCAATCGCGGATATTCCCAACAGGACGTCGACCCTGTTACGACGCTTGACGCCGCGCTCCGTTCCCGACCAGACGACTGGCGGCTCAAGACGCTCGCGGCGCATCTGCATCGTGAAATCTCCCCGGGATACGTCACGGAAACAAGAGGCGGCGTTCACTATACGACAGGCTCGCGCAAAGAGATCCTCAGAACTGAAAGTCTCAGACTTCTCAACGACGCGCTCCCCCTTGTCCGCGCTGAAAACGAAAAAGCTCAAGGCTCTGAGGGAGAGAACGATCTCGAAGCGTGGACGATTCGGTTTTATTGCGAGTTCATCAGAGCCCTCGGCTATATCGAGCACGACACGACACGATCGACTTTCCAGATTTATCTCGACAAGGAAAAAGTTTTCGTCCATCCTTATCGAACCGTCGACGCCTATTACAAAAACAGAACTCTTACCGATCTGAGCGTTCTTCCCGAAGTCGAGCCCCTCAGTTCCGCTTTTTCTGGTAAAGGCAGTCCCTTCTTTAAGAGCAAAGACGAGCTTGTTTTCTACAAAACGCCCGAAAGCTATGAGACGGCGCAGAACGACGGCGAACGAATCCAGGCGCTCCGCGCCGAACTGTGCAGGTTCGTTCCGTCGTCCCGATACGACGTGCTGCACGCAAGAGCCAGAGAAGCGCATTATATCTTCGGTCTGCAGTGGCTCTCTGGTCTAACGCTTGAAGGCGGCGCCCTTCCCCCTGAAGCGTTCGAGTTGCAAACGCTTGACGATTCCGAAACGCTCATGTCCTTTTCTTCCGGAATTGCTCGCGTTACGCTTCCGGACGACTACAACTATATCAAACTTTTCCTCGAATTGACTAAGACGGATCGTCATGTTCAGGAAGGCGTTCTATCGCTCGAAAGCGAATATCTGACTCGTCGGCGCTTCGACAAAGCGACGGAAATTCTGCAAAATGCGCTCGCGGCGATCCCCGAGCCGAATCCGGACGACGCGGCTGATTCTCCGACGAACAGTTTTCGAAGCGTTCTGCAAAAGCGCCTGTCGCAACTGGTCGATCCCGGCGTGAGTTTTGAGATCCCTCAATGTACGATTTCTGATCGTCGCGCGTCCGTCGCCCTGCGTTGCCGCAACACGAACGTGGTACGACTTGAGATCCAAAAGCTGCGCGTCGACGCGGCGCTCGAAGCGCTGACGTCCCCTGACGCCGGCGCCGCGAATTTCTACAACATAAGAACGCTCCTCGAATCATGTTTTGCCGCAGGGAAGGAGCCTTCGCAAACATCGCGTCCCGCCGCGTCCGTCGCCAAACCGTCTATGCTTGTTCCGGGCGGTCTTCTCGGCGAGATCGTCAAGACGATCGACACGCCGATCGAGCGCGCTCCGGACCTTTTTGCGACCGTTCATACGACCGAGCTTCCGCCCCTCGAACCCGGCGCTTATCTCGTCAAGTGCTCCGCGCTTAAGGACGACGGCGCGCCATTCTCCGAACAACCTCAGGATTATCTTGTCGTATGGAGCAGCGACGTCACGATCCTTCGCCGTCAGGTCGAGGGAGGAACGCGGTT
>CACYBR010000006.1 GCA_902772705.1 uncultured Planctomycetota bacterium | reverse complement strand
TTTTTAAAGCGCTGTCCCGCAACGGCGACCTTTTCTTTAGCTTCCTCAAAGGCGCGGGGCTCCTGTGCGCGTTCTGCTGGGGAATTTTCTGGACCGGGCGAGTTGAAAGACAAGCGACCGCGATCTTTCTGACGTTTGCCAGCGCCGCGTTCTGCGGTATTGTCTCGGCAGATATCTGCCGCGCTCTCTTTGACAAGTGGGAATTATACGCGGACGTCCTCACGCTCGCCGTCTCGATCCTTGCGGCGGCTTGCGGGCCTCTTCGAGGGCGATTTGGCTACGTTAACGTCGGCGCGTCCCGCTCGCAACGCGACGTCTCGATTAAAAACGAACCGAGCCCAACCGTTGACCGCAGTTCGGTCAAACCGTCCGACGATTCGCGCCCTTCTCCGTTGTTGGCGATCTATCGTCATGTTCTCGCCGAGTCGGCGCTCCTGTTCCGCTCGCCCGCCTCGCTCCTTTTCGAAACGGCGATCCTTATCGTGGCGGCAAGTCTTCTGACGACTGTTGTTCATGAATCTGCTACAAACTTTTTGAAAGTATGGCACTTATTCGGCGTCTACGCGCTGGCGGTCAGCTCGGGGCTCTTTCTGGACTCCAAACGCAACGGCGACCCTCTAAAGGAACGGTTTAACGTCCAGTTTGGCGTCTACTGGCTCGCCAACGCGCTCGCCATGGCGACGTTTACCCTCGTCTTTGCGCTCGGTTTGGCGTTCTTCTCCGGCGCAAAAGCCGACTCGGTTCCGTTCCTCGTCGCCGCGCCCGTCGTCGCTCTCTTTGCCGGTTCGGCGTTATGGAGCGCCTCGCTCCGCGGAGGGAGGCTCGTCGTCGCCGCCAGAACTTTGCTGCCCGCGGCGCTCGCGCTCGGCTTCGTTCATCTGCTTTTCAAGGATCCTGCGCTTGAACTTGCGGAAACGTCTGGAATCTCACGCGCCCAGATTCTTCTTTACGCGATCGCGTGTTTTCTGGTTCTTTCCTCGATTTACGCCAGCGCGCGTGAGCTGAAAGGCAAAAAACCAGGATTACTCCCGTTAACCCCCGTCGCCCTGCTCGTTATCGCGTGCGTCGCGCCCATTCTGTACGGTTTCGTGGCGTCGCTGCAACCTCAAAAGCTCCCCGAGAGAGCGCCCGTCAACCCTGCCTACGCAGAGATCTTCGGAGGAACATGGACTCCCGGAACTCCCGTCGATCCCGAGAATTTCTATGCAAAGCGTGAGGAAACAAGCGAAACTCTTAAGCCGACGCTCTCTCCCGACCTGTTTCCGAATTCACCCGCGTGGGCGCGGATTTGCGAAGTTGCTCAAAAGATGGAAACGTCAAACGAAAACACCCGAAAACTCGTTGGCGCTTCCGGAGAAAGCTACGCGTTGGAAGGTCAGTTTCACGCCGAGGTCCGCTCGCAGATTCTCAGAGCGCTGGCGCCGGAAAAATCGTGGGCTCCGACCCTAAACCTTCTCGAAAGCCTGCGTCAAACGCGCCCGTCGTACGCCGACGCCGCCGTGAACAGCTATCTCACTCTCGCACGTTTCGGCGCCGACACGAATGCGACGCGCCGACGTTTAAACGTCATTGAGCTGGCGCGCTGGAACGCCTGTCAAGCTGCGCCGGAACAAAGCAAATTCATCGACTTTGCGCTCAACGGTTACTGCGAAGACAGAAGTCAACTCCCGTTTCCGACTCCGGTTCCGCGCGCGGAATTTCCCGACGATACGAAGCTCTTTCCTTACGCAACGTCGTTTCGATGGGGTTCGTACAGAAACACGGCTCAAGGCTTGTACAACTCGGAAATCTCCAACAGCGGCGTCCCCGTCGTCGTGTCTCTGGAGATACAGCGCCGGCTCGAATTTCTAACCCTCGCCGTCCGAAAAGTCTCCGACCGCAAATACCAACTGCCGCAAACATATCGTCAGCTCATCCAGAGCGGAGAGGTTCCGGACTCGCTCTGCGTTCCGCGCAACCCCCGAACTCTGGAGAGCGAAACCGCCGGTCTTCCCGTCGCGGCTTTGAACGATCCTGAATGGAATCGAACCTCTATAACCGGACTTTATCCGCTTATTACGACGTTTGTTGAAACGCCCAGTCCTGAGAACGCGGAACCCGAAACGCTCGAACCTTTCATCGATTTCGATCAGCGACAGTTGACGACCCCCGACAGACGAAGGGCGTCGACGCGTCGACAGGGTGGACGGCGCATCGTCAAAACGCAGTTCCTTCCGCCTTCTCCCTCCGATCTGCCAGACGTCGACAACGACGGCGCCCCCGACCCGGTCGAATATTCACGCTGGTTGCCGCTCCTGTACGACGACGCCGGCGCTCCCATGTTCGACGTCTCCGGCGCCGGGTTTTATGGATGCGAATATCACGCCGTCGATTGGCGTGGCGAGCCGGTTCTCTTCTTCCTGACCCCTTGCGACGTCCCGCCCCCGTTTGAACTCGACGGTTGCGAGCTCTTTAACGGTCAGGACCGATATGGCGCCGGCAAATTGAACGCGCTCGACGAAACGTCGTTCAACGCGATCTTCGCCGATAAGTCGCTCGTCTGTCGCGTCCGCGCTTTTAAGCTGTTTGAACGCAACGGCGAAAACTCGTTCCTCGTTAAGGATCTGTGGTATGTTCACGAAGCCGTCAAACCGAACGATCCGCCTCGCCCGGGGCAGGAAGCCTCCTCTCCCGCGCCGACCGGCGGAAACGGCAAGTTTGTCGACTCTTCCGGACACGAGGTTTTGGATCGAAGCGGCAAACCCATGTACGCGTTGAAAAGGGGCGCTTTCGCCGACAAACGACACGTTTCCAAGCCCAACTATCAATACGTCTTTGATCTGCCCGACGGAATTGCGGAAAACGCCGAGGGAAAACTGAAAATCCTTTACATAGGAGAAGGCTCATGGAGCAATCGTTACGAAACGTTTGACTCCGACGCCGTCGTTCTCGAAAACGGACGCGTTTATTCAAAGTTTCAGGCGGTTGGTCTGGCGGCGCGATCCTCATGGTTTGTCAATCCGAGATTGCCGCGCGACCACGAAGAGGAAGCGTCGATGTTTCAGGACTCGCCCGTCCTCATTATCGAGCCGATCAGGCCCTACGACGCGTCTTCTTTTATGAGACAACCTGTCGGAACCTGGCAACCGTAGTTTCTTCAAAACGTCCCGCCTTCGCCGTCGGCTCCGGCGGCGATATTCCGCGACGCCTCCGAACAAAGGTTTAATATGCAAAGAGAAACATCATACTACGTTTTCGGCGCGCTGGCGCTGATCTGTGCAATCGTCTTCTCGACGTTCGTTTCTCCAGAATTCAGAAACAGATTGAAAGATCTCGACTTCTCTCAACGCGTGAGAAGAGAGGATTCGCGTTCCGCCGAAAAGCTTGATAAAGAGTCTTGCCTTCAAAAACGCGCCCAGCTTACGGATAAATACGGCAAAGCGTTCGACGCTCACGACGAAAAGCGGATGGCAAAATTGCAAGCGGAGCTCGCCGACGTCAATCGCGTGTTAGCGACGACCGACGATCTCGATTTTTCCGAACGCTGGCGCTCGCTCGAACGCTACGCCGCGTACCTTCTCAACAATCACGACCTCGACCAGATGGAGACGATGAGGAAGAATATTGAAGCGAAGGGATGGAGCGACCGTGAAAAAAACAGGCTGCTCTTCCTGCTCAAGACCTACGTCGTCAAAGCGAGGATCGCAAAAGCAATCGCGGAAAAGAACGACGAGGCGCTTTCGCAAATCGTCGACGAATTTGAACAGTTCGCAATCGAGGACGGCGAGTCCCACGACGCGATCGTCTTGAAGAACGTCGACTCCTTCATCTCGCCCATCGCGCATTATAACGCCAGACTCGGCGACGACGCCAAAAGGAAGATGCGCAAGGGATTCTTTCATTCCAGAAGACCTTCTCCGCCGAGCGCGTTAAACGTTGAATATCCCCCTCAAACGACGCGCTTCAACGTTGACGGCAACGATTTCTCATACGACCGGGCGCTGCTCGACGTCCCTCGGGACGAAACATACCAGTTCTATAAGGAACGCCTCGCCAACCTTCAGAGTCTCCTGCAGCGAACGCCAGCCGACTCTCACGTCCTCGAGGCGCAGAAGTTGCACGACGAAGTTCAAGACGCGATTTACGACGTTTACGAGTATTATCCGCAGGCCGTCGATCTGACTCTCTGGACCCCTCAGGACAAACTTTCTCTTCTCAGGAACTCGTGTCAGGAGCTGGCAAGCGCGGGCGAGGCCGAACGTCTGGAACGTTTGGCCGGGATCCCTGAATTTCGCGACGTGGTCGAGAGCTATATCATTCAGGCGCGTGGCGTCGGCGGCGCGATGGTAAAGGACGTCGCGAAATTGAATTCGTCCGTCGACGATTTGGTCGAATGGGCGCTCAGTTCGGAAGACGACGTCGCCGTCACGGAAGGACTCACGCTGTTTGTCAAAACGCTTCAGAACGAAGCGTTGTCGGAAGAGTCAAAGGCGACGCTCGCCGACGTGAAGACTCGTCTTCGGGAATCCTTTAAAAACGCCGACGTCCCGCGCAAAAGACGATTGGCGTATATCGACGCGCTCAAGTAGCGTCCGTCGCAACTTCAACGTCGTTCACTCAAAATATTCGCTCAACGCGTTCAGGAGTATATATCGTCATGAACAGGATCGTCGTTCTCTTAACTATCGTCGTCTTTTGCGCTGCGCTCGCGCCTGCTCCGGCTCAGGACGAACAGACGCGACAGCTTGCGCTCGAGACCTTAAACGAGCGCGAGAAAACGTTGCTGACTCAGACCCCGGAAGAACTGAAAGCGCAATACGTTCGCAACGTCCGCGAATCCGCCCTGAAACTCTTTAGTCGCTACGGAACAGAGGCGCAGGATCGTGAATACGCGCCCGAAGAACGCGACTACGCCGGCGAACGCGGGCGACTCTCGCAAGAGCAGGTCGCCGCGCTCAAGACGTTTGTCGCGCCGTTCCTCGAAGAACCGCCGCGCGCGTTGACGCAAGAAGAGAGACAAACGGTCGCGAAGGCGTTCGCGCTCGCTGACGACGACGTCGCGCTCAAGGAGATCGCCTTCAAAGCGTATATCGTCGAAATCTGGGGCGACGCCCCTGGAACGCCGACGCCGTGCGCGCTCTTCGGGGAAAAGATCTCCGACAACATTTTTCGCGCGACCTTTGACGAAATCCAACCGCGACTTGAGGCCGTCCTTGAGAAGAACACGCCTGTTCAGGTTCTCGACGAACTCAACCAACGCTCGAACCTCGATCGGATCGTCCTCCTCGAGTGTCTGCTGGAACGCTTTCCCGAACGAATGGACGATTACGCCTACGCCGCCGCAGTCCACGACGCGACTTCGCTGACGCTCGCGCTCGGCAGGGTCGACTCAGGAACGCGTCCGGACCAAAATCAGCGCGCGCTTGATCGCGCCGTGGAAATTCTTGAGCGCGCTCGCGCGGCGCGACCTGATTCATGGGAGGTCTCTCTGGTCGTCGCGCAAACAATATGGACCTTCCTTCCGCACTGTTTCAATCCCGGTTCGGACGACGCGTCCCAGCCTCGCCGCGTCGTCTTCTCTCCGGACAATCCGCCGCTCCTCGACTCTCGGGAACGAGACCGCGTCGAGGTTATTGCGATTCTTGCGCACACGCTCACGAACGCGCTTGACGCCGTTGGAACGGAACGCGCCCCATCGGATGAAACGACGGTCGTCTCCATGACGCCGCGAAGAAACATCAATTGTTCTTCCTATTTCAAACTCCTCTCCGACTCGCTGAGGATGAAGTCGCGAATCCTCGGAGGAGCGAGCGACCTGAGCGTCAGGACGAACCTCAACGAGCTTCCTCCTCTCAAGGAGCGTCAACAGGGCTCCGAGGAGGCGACGGACGCTCCTCAGACCGACGCCAGCGTCAGCGACGCCGAACAGGTCGCAAGCGCCATCGTCGGCGACGACGAGCTTCAGGAGCCGCTTTCGTTCGCCAATCTCCCCAACGACGCTCAACGACTTGACTACGCGAATCTTCTGGTCAGCGCGGAAAACAGAACTCACGCCGTCGGAACGAAGAACGAAAACAGGCGAGAACTCTTTCTCGCGACGCTCGGCGTCAGCCTTCAGGGCAAGTTTGGCGTTTCAAGCGCGCTAAGCAAGCTTCAGACGTATCAACGCGTCAATCGGTCGGATCCCGCCGCCTTCAGAGAGAATTTCGCTCAGAAACAGGAACAGATCAACGCGTTCCTCGAAGCAATACCGTCGTTAAAAGAGAACGAAACCTACCTCGATTACGCCGCCCCAAAGAACGCGCGCGATTTTCAACCGAAAAAGCGCGTCCTCTCAAAATACTTCGATTTCATGTCGCTCCTGAAGGAATCGGTCGTAAAACTTGATCTTCCGGCGGCGGCGGTCGCGCTCGGCTCGGAATATCAGGCGCGCGGCGACTATCACGCCGCGCTGGAAGCTTTTCAGCGCGCTCAACAGAGTCCTTCTTCCGGTCCGCTCAAGGAGAAAATCGACGTCGCAATCGCAAGAATTCAAAACCGCCGCGCGCTCTACCTCGACGCCGATAAGACCTCCGTTCGCGGGACGCGCGTCTCCTTCGACGTCGTTTCGAGAGGCGTTCGCAGCCTGAAGACGACCTTCTTCCAGATCGATCTGGCGCCTTTCGTCGCTCAATCGCGCGAAAAAAGCTTTTGCTCGGACTCCAATTCTCGTTTCTTCGCCGATCTGGTTCTCAAGGGAGTCTCCGATAAACTCCTCAAGGAGACGCCTGTCTCCGATTTCGCGCGGGAGGTTCGGACCTCGATCGATCGCGTCGCCGAAGATTCCGAGAATAACGCCGCGCAACATCGCACGTCGCTGACCTTTACGATGGAAAAACCAGGCGCCTATCTTATCCGCGTCGCCGACGAAACAAACGACGCCTCCGGCGTTTACGCGTTCGCTTTTGTCAACCGTCTCTCTTTCGCGTTTCAATTTGACCGCCTGATCGTCAGCGACGTCGAGACCGGCAAACCGTTCGCAAATCGCGAGATCGAAGTATTGTACCGCGTCATGGAGTCCCCCAGTCTTGAGGGACGATGGCATACCAAAATCGTCAAGACGGACGACGCCGGCGCGGCGGAAACCCCGAAGGGAACCATTACGCGTCTGATCGCGTTCGCTCAGGAGGAGACTCCCGATGAGTTTGACCGCTCCGTTAGCGTTTTCGACTCTCTGGACGCGCCCTTCGTCCCGGAAGTGGTCGTCCAGCCCCGTCAGACGTTCAGCGACTTCGGAGCGCTCGTCTTAACGACCGACCGGCCTCTGTACCTGCCTGGCGATACGGCGCGGTTTTCAGTTCAGTTCGTTCCAAAATTCGGAAAGGCGCCCGGTCCGAAATCCGCTCACGTCAAGGTGCAAAGCGAAAACGGCAAACTCCTCCTCTCTGAATTCGACGTCAAATTTGACGAGAACATGAGCTATTCGGGCTCTTTCCCCATCCCGCAGAGCGTCGCGCCGGGTCGCTATCTCTTCTCTCAGGGTAACGTCTCTGTCAACGCGAATTCCGGCGCCTCCGTTTTTACCGCGCCGCTTTCCTCGACAATCTACGTCGCGCGCGACCCGAACGAGCGGATAATCCCGTTCGACGGTCCGGTCAACACGTCTCCCGCCAAGTCTGACAAGCCGACGGAGTCGGAATCCGCCGAAACGTCGCCGCAAGCCGCCGCGACGGACGAGAACGACGCCGCGCTTGCCGCCAAAGCCGACGCGTTCTTCAGTCCTGACTCCGAGCCGCTGCTGACCGTGGAATTTGACAAACCGCGTTACACGTCGCAGGACGAATACGCGGAAATCGTTCTGAAATCGCCCGTCTCCGACGCCGTCGTTTCCATCTCCAAAATCGGAAATGATCGACGGACGCAAACCGTCGAGCGCGTTCAGTTGCAGGACGGCGCCGCGCGATACCGCTGCAAACTGGAGAAAGACGACTGGCCGTCCTTCACGACGCTCTTTAACGTCGTCCACGACAAACGAGCGCAGGCGTTCTACTACCGCGTCGGCTATTCCCAGACGGAAACGCTTCGCGACGTTGAACTCGATGCAAGCGCCAGAGTCAAGCGCGGCGAAAAAGTCGAAGTCAACGCGAGGTTTGCGCCCCTCCTCGACGACGGAGCGCTCTTCAAGGGACGCGCGACGCTCGCTGTCTACGATTCAAGGTTCGACGCGACCACGTCGGACGATTATTCTACATACTTCGACGCGTATCGCGTTGAAAACGAATTCCTGGGCTGGCAGGAGACGCCTGCGACCCCAATGTACGCGCCGACCCCGGTCCGGTTGAGCCCTTACAGCCTTCCGAACGGAAACGCGACGCTCTACGACGATTTTATTGAACCGCCGACTTCGCTGAAAGGCAAATGGGAGCCGTCTCTCTCGTTCAACGAGATCTCGGCATGGCGTAAAAAAACGGCCAGACAGAATCCGTCGACGACAAACGGCCCGTCTGGGAACGTTCCGGCTTTCCCGGACGGCGCCAGCCTCAATTCGATCCTGCTGGAAAAGACGGTCGCCGAACGCGTCGGAACCCTTTCCATGGAGTTTATCGCGCCGGAAACGCCCGGAACTTACCGGATGACCTTCAAGGCGTTCGATCTCGAAAAGGGATGCGCCTCGCTCGCCGAACGCGAACTGATCGTCGAGTAGTCCAACAACGTCGTCACGCGATTCCTGAAACGGAATTGCGTGAACATTCTCTTAAACGCCAGAGAGTCGCGGCGATCCGAGGACGCTCGCGCGCGCGGCTCTTCGATGATAAATGAAAAACGTCAGGTATAAAATGAACAAATTCTTCTTGACGATCGCCGCGATGTTCATGGCGGCGATCCTGTTCGAGCAAAGCGCGGACGCCGCTCAGCGCGTTCTGATTATCGGCGACGATCTTGTCGTCGAAGCCGCGACGGAGCCCGGAGGGTATCTCGCCGAGCTACGCGCGACCCTCGCGGAGGAACAAAAGGACGTCGAAATCGTCGCGTTGGGAAAACGAGGCGCAACCTTTGCCGATTGGCGGCAGTTCGTCGCCGATTCCTACCAGCAGGACCAGGGGACCGACGCCGAAGCCGTCTCTATCAAAGCGGAATTTGACAAAGGCGCCGACCTCGTCGTCGTAAATCTCGGTCTCTCCGACGTGCTCAAACCCTCGTTCAACGTCTACAACGGTCGGGATACCGTCGCGTATGGCGAGACCGAAACGCTCTCCGCGGAAATCTCCGGACTCGTGACCGACCTGAGAAAAAGACTTCCGAACGTCAAGCGCGTCGCTCTTATGGAACTCCCGCAAACTGGAACGGATTACTTCGCCAACGCTTTGCAGGAAAGAGTCAATTCTTTCGTCAGACAGGCGGCTACGGCGACGAAAGCCGAGACAATCCCGGCGTCTTACGTCCTGCGCGCAGCCGCAAATAACGCGCGGTTGGCAAAAGACGAGATTGACGTCGTTCGCGACGCGCTTCATCCGACCCAACATGGCGCGCGACTCCTCTGCTGGTCCCTGCTGCTCTGTCTTGATCCGGAACGACCCGTGTCGGAAACCTTTTCAAGAGCGTCGACCGCCTACAGAAACGACCAGCCTGCGTCTTCGACGCTCGTTCCCACTCTGGACGATTGGGAAAATCTTGCGAAACGTTATTATGAAACAAAAGTCGACGAGCGCCTGCGAGACTTTTCGTCCTCTGGCTTTTTTCTGACCGCTCAGTACAATATGATTGATCAAAACGGGGTCAACGCTTTTCCCCCCCGATTCTCCGACGCCGGCAAAGACGACGAAATTCGTGTGACCGTTCGCTGCGCGACTCGGGGAATAGAAGCGGACGTGCCCCTGACCGAAGATGAAAAAAAGGACGCGCTCCGCGCCGGCTCGAACTTCAGCGCATTTGCGCCCCCGAAAATCGAGAATCGACCGAATATCGAAACCGTCTCCTCGGGAAATCTCCATTTTGAGAAGTTTGATTTCGGTCTGACTGTCCATCTCGCTCGACCAGATAGGGAAGGCAAGACAACCGTCGTCGACTATGCTTTGTGCTACAAAGGCGTTTTGAGCGACTTGCCTGCGGAGATCGTCCTGCGCGTCGGCGGCGTTGAAAAAAAAGTCAAGGTTGAGCGCATTGGGGAAACTTGCGTCTCAAACGCCACGACGCTGGGACCGTCCTTCTCCGGTTTGGAGGATTTTCCAAAAGAAAAGGCGATTACAGCCGTCGACTACGCGGCGATGGCGCAAATCGACCCGACCTCCCTTGCAAGTACGCCGGTGAACAACGCGCTCCCGACTTATCGACCGACGTCCTTCGCGCCCCTCGCGCTAAAAACCAACGACTGGATCAACGTTCCCGATTACGTCGTGAACAGCCCCTACGCCGGCGTCTATATCGTACGGTTCGTCGAGAGTCCACGCGAGCAGCCGGCGACGCTCAAGCTCAGCGTCGGGGGTAAAACGCATGTCGTCGAACGCGTCTACCTCAACGGCGCTTCCCTTTTCTTTGGCGAACTCGACGGCGCCGTTCCCGAAAAATCGGAAACGACCCTTCAGACGACGCTCAAAGAGGGGCGCAACGTGCTCGTCGCAAGGGTCGATCACACTCTCTGGGACTGGCTCGTCAATTTCGAATTCTTTGACGCCGACGGCGCCCCGTTGTAAGGCGAAGAACTGTCGCGACGTCATGGTCCGCGCTCATGACGTCGCGACCAGCGCCTGACTCATGCGCTGGTCGTAATAACACGCGCGAAGCGCTTCAGGACAAGCCGCGCTTACGTCGGTCCGTTCAGTTCGTCCCATCCGTCAAACGAGGCAGTCATGACAAATACGTTCAGAATCGCGGTCGTTTTCGCCGTCCTCGCCTGCTTAACGCTCCCCGCGTCCGCGGCCGCTCAATACGAGGAAGCGCGACGGTTGGCGCTCGCCGCCATGAGTCCGGAAGAACGCGACGTCTTCGAGCAAACGTCCGAAGAAACGCGCCATGAATTCGCCCAGACCGTCCGCGACGACGCCGTGAAGCTCTTCGCGACGCTCGGAAAAGAGCCCGAGGCGCGTAAGTATTCCGAAGAAGAGCGCCCGTACGTCGGGGAAGAAGGACGCCTGACCCAAGATCAGGTCGCCGCGCTCAAGACGTTCGTCGATCCGGCGCTGGAGACGCCCCGGCGCGACCTTAACGTCGACGAAATCAAGACCGTCGCCCAGGCGTTCGACCTTTCGGAAGACGACGTCGCGCTGAAGAACCGCGCCTTGCGCGCGCGCCTCGATCTCTTCGCAGGCGACTCGTCCGCCCCGATGACCGGGCGGCTCCTCTTCGGCGTCAAGCTCGCCGACAACATGGCGCGCGCGTCCCTCGACGAAATC
>CACYBR010000005.1 GCA_902772705.1 uncultured Planctomycetota bacterium | reverse complement strand
TGCGTTCGAGAAGATAGCGCTCGGGCTCAAGCGCGACGAGATCATCACGCCGGAAAATAAGCGCAAGACGGCGGTTCACGAGGCGGGCCACACGGTTGTAGGGTGGTTCATGCCCGCGGGTTCCAAGGTGCACAAGGTGACGATTATTCCACGCGGTCAGGCGCTTGGCGTGACGTGGAGTCTTCCGGAGGAGGATCGTCTCAGTTACGACGCGTCGGAAGCGAAGGCGTCGCTGGCGCACCTTCTTGCGGGTCGTGTCGCGGAGAAGCTAGTGTACGGCGAAACGACGTCGGGGGTCGAAAACGACCTTCAGCGGGCGACGGATCTCGCGCGCGACATGGTCGCCCGGTGGGGAATGAGCGACCGGCTCGGTCCCGTTTCGTTCCCGAACACGGAAACGCATCCGTTCCTTGGTCGCGAGATGTCCACGGGCGAGCGCGTCTACAGCGAAGCGACCGCCGAACTCATCGACGTAGAGATTAAGCGCTTCGTCATGGAGGCAGATAAGGTCGCCGAAGATATCATCAACGAGCGTCGCGAGGTCTTTGACAAGTTGGTCGACGCGTTGACGGTGGAAGAAGAACTGGACCGCAAACGTCTCGTCGAGATTCTTGGTCCCGCGCCTAACGACAAGCCCGAGGACGAGTCGCATGGAACGACTTCCGACACGACGATTTCCGTTTCAGCCGGCACGACGGACGAACAATCGCAGTCAGGTTTTCCCGCGTCTTCGGAAGACGTTCAGGACGTCGACGCCTGGAAGC
This sequence comes from uncultured Planctomycetota bacterium, assembly GCA_902772705.1. Taxonomy (GTDB): domain Bacteria; phylum Planctomycetota; class Planctomycetia; order Pirellulales; family Thermoguttaceae; genus RUG369. The sequence goes on along the minus strand of CACYBR010000005.1, from coordinate 2,581 downwards.
TCCCCGATCCGAACGACGAGGAATCCGGCGGCGCAGAACGTGAATAGTCGCCGCGGCGGAGAAAGAGGTTTTGAGTATGACGTTTGACGAAAACGAGCGTGTTCCTACTCAATATCATCCAAGTTGGTTCGAAGGGTATCGCTACGTCTATCCTGTCGTGAGCCGTCGTTCCCGCGGCGTTTCGCTTGGGGTGAATCTTAGTCCGACGAAGCTCTGCAATTTTCGTTGCGTCTACTGTCAGGTTGACCGCGGCGAGAATCGCGCGGAGATCGACAGAGCGATTGCGACGACCGTCCCAGAGCAGGCAAGCTCTCGCGACGTGCTCGGTCGTTCCCATTCCTGCGGCGGGATGGTCGATTTGGACGTTCTCGAGAGCGAGATTCTGCGTCTTGCGCGCGCCTCGCTCGACGGCGAACTGTTTAAGGTCGAGCGATTTGCCGCAGTCGAGCGCTCGAAGCGCGTCCTGCGGGATTTCGCGTTCAGCGGCGACGGCGAGCCGACGCTCGCGCCGCAGTTTCCCGAAGCCGTGTCGCGACTTGCCGACGCGCGCCGTCGATTGGGCTACGACCCGCTCAAGCTTGTTCTCATAACGAACGCAACGCGTCTTGAGCGCCCCGAGATCGCGCGCGCCCTTGACGAGCTCTGCGCGTCGAACGGCGAGATCTGGGCTAAACTCGACGCGGGCGATCCCGAATGGCTCAGGGCGGTGGATCGAACCGCGATTCCGTTCGAGACGATCGTCAGGAACATCGAGTTTGCCGCCAAACGCTGGCGCGTCAAGATTCAGACCGCGCTCTTTTCGTGGCGCGGCGCGGGACCGACCGACGAACAGTTTCTGCGTTACTGTCGGCGAGTGCGCGAGATCATGGAGGCGGGAGGTCAGGTCGAGGCGGCGCAGCTTTATACAGTCGCGCGCGAGCCCGCCGAGCCGGACGCCAGGCCGCTTCCCAACGACGTTATGGACCGTTACGCCGAGGTTCTTCGCCGTGAAACGGGACTTTCCGTCGAGGTCTTCTATTCTCGTTGATTTCGCGGTTCGTTTTTCAAAGCTTTTTGAACTATTTCCGTAAAAAACTTGAAACGGTTTGACCTTTTGAGCATAATATAAAAGTGGACGCGTTGAGGGAACGACAGCGTTCCTTCAACAGCGTTAAAAAGACGCGACGCGTCGCCAAACAGAGCGGCGCGCCTTCATTGCCTCCGCCCGTGCGAAGCCCCGCTTTACGCGGAGCTCAAGACCGCCCGGGAGAGCATAAGGAGAAGAGTATGAACATTCAGATTCAGTCTCGTCATGGTTCGATTTCGGAAGCCACACGCGAGAAGATCGCCGGCAAAGTCGAGAAACTCGGCCGTTTTATAGAGCGAGTGACCTCGATAGACGTCGTCGTGGAGCTCGAGAAGCCAGATCAGCCCAGCGTTGAAGTCGTCGTTCTTACGGAACTCAAGCACGATTTCCGCGCCGATTACGCTTCTGGCGACCTCTTTGGTTGCGTCGATCAGGCGGTTGATAAGATAGAGCAGCAGATGCGCAAGTTTAAGGAAAAGCTCACCGACCACCACGCGAAGGACGTCGTTAAGGAGTGATATTGTCCGAGCGCGCGCCCCAGTTCGCGCGTTTACGTTTTAAGTTCAGGCCGCGCAGACCTTGCGCGGCTTGTTTTGTCTAACGTTTGGCGTGGCGAAGACGTCAGACGTCGATGACGCTTGTGGGACGAAAGTCGGAGAGATTTTATCTTTTTTTCTGTCGTTTGGGATTGGTTCGCGACTGTACAAACTTCCAATTGAGAGTAAAATCACGAATAGAGCGCAGACTTCACGTCGATATAAAGGGCGGAAGAAACGACGCGCGTCGAAAAAACGTCGCGTTTCCACGCGAGTCGAACGTCGTCCGGGCAACGACGCGCTGATTTTCAGCGGTTGTTGCGTTTAGCGTTGACCATTAACAAATTTTAGGGAGACACGTTAATGAAATTCTCCGATTTTATTCTCACTGACGCGATTATCACGGACCTCAAGGCCAAAACGAAGGAAGAAGTCATCCGTGAAATGGTGCAGGCTCTGTCGACCGCTCACGGAATTCCTGAGCAGGACGCGGAAAGCGTCGCCGAGTCGATTATGCGTCGTGAAGAACTCGGTTCCACCGGTATTGGCCGCGGTATCGCTGTCCCCCATACGAAGCATGTGAGCGTCGATCGTCTTGTCGGCGCGGTTGCGGTAAGTCAGGACGAAGGGGTCGATTTCGACAGTCTTGACTGCGAAAAGGTCAATCTCATTTTTATGCTCGTTTCTCCTCCAGATCGTCCGGGCGAACACCTTCGCGCGCTCGAGCATATCACGAAGCAGCTTAAGGACGACGGATTCGTCCGCTTCCTGAAGCAGGCCAAGTCCCGAGAAGACGTCCTCGAACTGCTCGAAGACGCCGACGGCTCCGCCAGTTCCAACGCGTGAGTTTCTTTCGGTTACGCGCCGTCTGGCGTTTTCGCCATCGTCGTCCGATAACGGGTCGCCGTCTCCTTTGACGGCGCCGCGGCGTTGCGGACAGATTTTGCGGCGCGCAATCGTGCGACGAAGGATCGTCGAG
>CACYBR010000004.1 GCA_902772705.1 uncultured Planctomycetota bacterium | reverse complement strand
TGAAAAACTCTCTGAGAATTTGACGTGGAAATAGCTGTCGTTTAAAATGGGGAGCAACTCGTCGCCTTGGCGCGGGTTGTAAAAAGTCGCGACATTTTTAACTTGCGTTACCTGACGCCTCTTCGGATAAACAGACTGGAGCGCGCTATGATAATCGAATTAGGACAAAGTCTCCTCGAACGCTCGTTGTATCTTGTTTTTCCGGCCTTTTTTCTTGTCTTATTAGTTTTAGCCGTTGTTTTTAAAACGTTTCCGACTCCTCGCGCTATGCTGGTCTTTGCGATCGCCGCGGTTGCGTCGGGTCTGGGATTTGTTTTCGAGAATGATTTTCCGCAGTTTCCCATTTACCTGGTTGACGCCGTCGTTGTCGGGGCTCTCGTATGGGATTGGATAACCGTTATGAAGGCGGGACGTGGCGTGACGGTAAGTCGGACGACAGAGGAAGTGGCCGCGTTGGGACGTCCCCATGACGTCTCGATTCTTCTGACCAATCCATCTCGAAAGGGGTTTGTCTGCGACGTCGTCGACGACACGAGCTCCTACGCGCAGTCGACGCCGCCGTTGGCGCAAATTGATTCTCTGGCGACTGTTGGGGAAGAAAAAGAGCATAATGCAGGGAAGAACTTTGCGTATTTCAGGGCGCACGTCGTTCCTGCCGCGTCATGCGAGAGATTGAATTATCGTTTGCTTTGGAATCGTCGCGGCGTCTTCAGTTTGGAATTTGTCGCCGTCCGTTTCATCGGCGTTCTGAAATGCTGGCGCAGGTACGAGAAGTTTCCGTGTCGCTCGACGTTTAAGGTTTATCCGAATCTTTGCCAGCTTTCACGACAAGAGCTTTTTGCGCGAAAGAGTCAGTTCCTGATGCCAGGCGTGCGAAAAATGCGACGCGTGGGACAGGACGCTGAATTTGAGCGTTTGCGAGACTACACTCTGGACGATCAGTACAAGTTTATCGATTGGAAAGCAACCGCTCGCCGCAGTAAGTTGATTGTTCGCGATTTCCAGACAACCCGGAATCAGCGTGTCATTATCGCGCTCGACGCTGGGCGAATGACGATGAACCGTTCCAACGGGATCTCGCTTTTCGATTGCGCGCTCAATTCGACCCTTGCTCTTGCTTACATCGCGTTGCGTCAGGGCGACGAGGTCGGATGCCTCGTTTTCTCCGACGATATCAAGGTCTTCGTACCTCCTCGAGGGGGCGCGTCCCATATGAACGCGATTACACGCGGCGTTTTTGACGTCTTTCCCGAACGGGTTGAGTCTCGTTACGATCGTGCGTTTTCGTATCTCAAAACACATTCCTCCAAACGCGCGCTCATCGTGTTGGCGACAAACGTCCTCGATCAGCGTAACGCCGATCAGATTCAAAAATGCATGACAGGACTCACAGGCGCGCACCTTCCTCTTGGGCTCTTTTTACGCGAACGCTCTCTTTTTGATTGTGTCGAGAAGTACGACGAAATCGAGGAGGGCGTTCGAGCCTCTTCCTCGGTTAAGGTTAATGCGTTGGCGACGAATTCTTCGAAGAAGCTCGCTCTTTGGCTCAGACAGTATCAGGAAGCCGATCCGGTCGACGAGATCGAAAAGATGTTCAAATACGACGGTCGCGTTCTGGCGAAACAGCCTGAAGATTTGTTTTTTCAAGCCGCCGCCGCTTCCGAGATCCTGAACTGGCGACGCAAAACAATCGCAAATCTTGAGGCGCGCGGCGTTCTCTCGCTCGACGTTTTTCCGGAAGACGCGACGGCGCCGCTCGTCAACAAGTATCTGGAAATTAAGGCACGTAAGCTCCTTTAAAACATTTATCGAGCGCATATTGCCTTTGAATCAGACCAAACGTAGGTTTTTAATGGGAGACGCCTAAAACATGAAACGTTCGTTAACCATGATCATAAGCGCCGCGCTTTTCGGCCTTATGCTTTTCACCACGGCGGGAACTTCGTCGGTTGTCGCCGCGGTGCTTCTTACCCCTGAACAGAAAGCGCAACTTCCAGTTGTTTACGCGAAGAGCGTTGAAGGTCGCGTGCAGCCTGTGGGCGTTGACGCCGCTAATCCGCGGCTGTCCTGGATTTCCGTGAACGAGAAACTCTATAATAAAACGCAAACGGCGTATCAGATCCTCGTCGCTACGAGTCTCGACAAGCTCAATCAAAATGAAGGGGACGTATGGGATTCCGGCAAGGTCGAGTCGGACGAGTCGAATTTTGTTCCTTACGCCGGTTCTCCGCTCAAGAGCCTGACGCGCTACTTCTGGAAGGTCCGTATTTGGGATGAAAAAGGTTGCGTTTCCGAGTGGTCGCGTCCTTCGAGCTGGATTCAGGGCTTCATGAAGGCTGAAGATTTTCAGGGCGAATGGATTGCTAAACCTGAAGAAGTTCGCCCAGACGTCGATCTTTCTGGCGCTCGATGGATTGCCGCCGCGGAAGAAAAGGAAACCGACGCAGGTTACGCTCCAGAATATTTCCGCAAGGAATTTACGATCGATCGTCCCCAGAGCGACATAGACGAACAGAATTTGTGCGGCGTCCTTTACTACGCCGCGTGCCAGAAGTTTGAACTCTTCGTTAATGGCAAGCGAGTTGGCTTTTCAATCGGAATGGTCTTTAATCCGGATCAGCTTCGTTCGATCGACGTTTCAGAGTATCTCGTCGCCGGTAAGAACGTGGTGGCGATTGTCGTCTCGAACGACACGAAACGTCCGAACGGCACAAAGTTCGGCGACGGTACTCTCTATCCAACCGCGCTGATCGCAAAGCTCGTTGTTCGTGCGCTTGATAAGACGAACGCCCCGACTAATCTTCCGACCCCGAACCGATTCGGCAAGCCCGCGGAAGAAGTATGCGCGGTTGGAACCGACGCTACCTGGAAGGCGTCGATCGCCGGCGGCGAAAAATGGAACGCCCTTGATTTCGACGACTCCGCCTGGGCCGCCGCCAAACGCGCGTCCTTTGTCGCTGAAAACGACGAGGCGAATCTTGACGCTACTCCGTGGGGTAAGCTTCGTCGGCGTTCTGAAAAAATCTCTCCCGCTTTTCAGAAGACTTTTGATTCTCAGAAACCAATCAAGAGCGCTTATCTTGCCGTTTGCGCGGCCGGTCTCTTTGAGGCGTACGTCGACGGTCAGAAGGTTCAGCCTCAGTTGCTTACTCCTTCCTTTACGCGCTACGATCGCCGTCTTCTCTACAACGTCCTTGACGTCACGAACTATCTCAATCCGAGTGAAAAGCGTCACGAACTTCAGTTCCTGATCGGACACAGCTGGTACGACGTGCGTTCCATTGTTACGTGGAACTTTGACGCGGCGCCATGGCGTGATTTTCCGCGCGTTCGCGCCGAGCTTAAACTGACTTATGAAGACGGTACGACCGAAGTCGTCGCAACTGATCCGTCATGGACCTACTCCACGAGTCCCGTGATTTTTGATTGCGTCCGCCAAGGCGAAATCATCGACGGCGCCTGGAAACGCGAGATTCTTGGCAACGCGATTGCGGTCCCTGCGCCTCTTGGAAATCCGAAGATTGTCGCCCAGAAGAACGAGGTTACTCGTATCAACGATTCTTACGAAGCCAAGAGCATAAAGGAAGTCAAACCTGGGCTCTATGTTGTCGACATGGGACGCAACAGCGCCGGTTGGGCTCGTATCCGTATAACCGGGCAGAAGAAGGGCGACGTGATTCGCTTCCGTTATTCCGAGCGAATCGT
>CACYBR010000003.1 GCA_902772705.1 uncultured Planctomycetota bacterium | reverse complement strand
CATGGAGTCGGGCAAACACGCGGCGTGCGAGGTTCCGTTGGGCTATACGCTCGCGGACTGCTGGAAGCTTGTGGAAACGTCGGAACGAACGAAAAAATATTGCGGGATTCTCGAGAACTGCTGCTTTGACTTCTTTGAATCGCTGACGATCAACATGGCGTTGCAGGGCGTCTTCGGCGAGCTTGTCTACGGGGAAGGCGCGTACATCCACTACTTCCCGGCGGAGACGATTTTCGAAGAGCCTATGCCGCCGCTGAGCAAGAAGGGCGGATATTATCGTTTTGCGACGGGCGCCTGTAACAAGGGGAACCGGTATCCCACGCACGGGTTCGGTCCGGTCTGCCAGGCAATGCGCATCAACGCGGGGGACCGTCCGCTCTTCCTGACCTCGGTCGAGACCGACGACTTTGCGACCAAAAAGGCGTTCGACAAGCTTCTTGAGCAGGGCCGCGAATATCACAAGCAGTTTGTCGGAATAGAGTTTACCGGCAACATGAACACGTCGCTCGTGAAGACTCAAAACGGGAAGGTCATTCAGGTTCAGTACGATCGGACGTCTCCGCGTCCTTATTCCCGGATCCATATGCTCAGCGGCACGAACGGTTTTGTCCAGAAGTATCCGGAGCCGAGCAGGATTTACCTCGACCACAGCGCGCCCGTCTCCGACGAGCAGATGGAAGAGATCAAAGAGAAGTATACGCCCGAGCTTACGAAATTCCTTGCGGAAAACGCGATCAAATTTGGCGGCCACGGCGGAATGGACTTTATCTGCGACTATCAGCTCATCGACTCGCTCCACAACGGGCTGCCTCTCAACATTTCCGTATACGAGGGGGCGACATGGAGCGCGATTACGCCGTTGAGTCTTTGGTCCGTCACCCACGGGTCGCAGCCGATCGAATTCCCCGATTTTACGGGCGGGCTCTGGAAAGACGCGAAACCGTTTGACCTCTCTCTTCGCGGCGGCGGCAACACGGTCGTCGTTCCGAAGACTCCGAAAGAAGCCTGACGCGAACAAGAATAGCCGTCGCAACGAGACGTTGCGACGAGCGTGTCGATACAGACGGGGAGAGGACGGGTTCTCCACGACTTGACCTCTCTTCGTCGGGACGAGTATTTTGTAACACTATAACAGACGAACCCACCGCCGTCGTTTGTCGACGACAGAGCAGAATAAAGAGGAGACGCGTATGAGCCCTGAGTTCAAATATCATCCCGATCCCTTCAAGACAGAAATCTTCGAACGCGGCGAGCCCTGCGAGTGCGAATGTTGCGGCAAAATGACCGACGTCTGGTATACGGGACCGTTTTATTGCGTGGAAGACGTAAGGCGCTTTTGTCCCGAGTGCATCGCCAACGGCTCGGCCGCCGAGAAATTCGACGGGGAATTTCAAGATGGAATGAACGTGGATGAAGTGTCCGATCCGAAAAAGCTGGACGAATTGATCCATCGGACGCCAGGTTATCGCGGTTGGCAGCAGGAATACTGGCGCGCGCATTGCGACGACTACTGCGCGTTTATAGGATACGTCGATTGGGACGAGCTGGTTGAAATGGGCGTCGAGAAAGAGGTCGAGGAAACCTACAGTGAAGACGACTTCGGTTATTCGTTCAAGGAAGTCAAAGAAGGTTTAAGCGACGGCTGGATGTCAGGATACCTGTTTAAGTGCCTTCACTGCGGCAAACATTTGCTTTGCGTCGATTGCGACTGACAGAATTCACGAAATTTCAGCAGCGTCGAAAATCACGGCGTCGGGTAGCGACGCCGTCGGAGACCACGACTATGCGACAAATTACCCGTCGTCGTTTTCTCGCCGCTGGCGCCGCGAGCGTCGTTGCGCTTTCCGCGCTGGCCGTTTTCCTCAACATTTCCGTTATCGGCGACAGATCAGAATAAAGGGGAGACGTTTATGACGCCCAGTTTCAAATATCATCCCGATCCCTTCGAGACTAAAGACTTCGAACGGGGAGAGCCCTGTGAATGCGAATGTTGCGGCAAAATGACCGACGTCTGGTATACGGGCCCGTTTTACAGTGAAAAAGACGTCGGACGGTTCTGTCCTGAATGCATAGCCAGCGGTTTGGCCGCCGAGAAATTCAACGGGGAGTTTCAAGATTCAACGAACCTGGACAAAGTGTCCGATCCTCAAAAACTGGACGAGTTGGTCCATCGAACTCCCGGTTACTGCGCCTATCAAGGGGAATACTGGCTTGCTCATTGCGACGACTACTGCGCGTTTGTCGGGTATGTCCAGTGGGACGATTTGGTTCGAATGGGGCTCGATAAAGAGGTCGAAGAAACCTACAGAAAAGACGCCAACGGTTATGACGATTTTGAATGGGTAAAACTAGGGCTGATCGAATGGGGGCTGGCAGGATACCTGTTTAAATGCCTTCACTGCGGCAAACATTTCATTTACGTCGATTGCGACTGACAGAATTCACGAAATTTCAGTATTGTCGAAAATCGCGGCGCCGGGTAGCGACGCCGCCGGAGACCACGACTATGCCACAACTTACACGCCGTCGTTTTCTCGCCGCCAGCGCGGCGAGCGTCTTTGCGCTTTCGT
>CACYBR010000002.1 GCA_902772705.1 uncultured Planctomycetota bacterium | reverse complement strand
TCATCTCCGGCGAGTTGTACGCGTCGAGCGTCGCGTTCCACTTCATGAACAACCTGATGACGCAACAGGCGCTGTTCAATAATCTTCGCAACAACGCGCTTGTTTCCTACTCGGAGAGCGGCGCGAGCGCGGTTTCCCCGCAGGATTACGACGCGGGTCGCATCAATACGCAGGCGGGCCCCAACGGCTCCTACCCGCTCAATTACGGCGGCGCGGCGAACGGCAACTTCGATCGCGGGCCCCTGTACTACAATACGGATACGAACTCCTACGCGCCGGGAGTCGTTCCGACGCCTCAGCCGCAGCCGGTCACAGGAATATATAACGGCGAGTATATCGGCGGTTATGGCGATACAAACAGCTACGGGATGATTCAGAAGCAGTTCTCGACGCTTCGAGGTCAGGAGGCGAAGTACGGCGACCCCGGCACGCTGATATATTCGGCGTGGGCCGAGTTCCTTGGCTCTGCGCTGAAAGCGCGCGTCCATAGGACGACCAGAGAATATAAAGCGAAGCAGGCGGGGATCCTTGCGGGGCTCGACCTCTTCGGTTCGTGCGACTGCCGGTTTGGCGTTTATTACGGGTATCAGTACAACGAACTGGACAGCATGGCGACGATCGGTTACTCCGAGAGCAACGAGCATCAGCTTGGTCTGTACCACCAGTTCGGCGACGAGAACGTTTACAATATCGGCACGATTCATGGCGGTTACGCCCGATATGATACGAAGCGCCTTGCGGAGATTCTGACCTACAAGTCGACGCTCAAGGGCCGATACGACACGTGGAACGCGGGCGTGACCTTTGAACGCGGCATGAACTTCAAGATGAATCCGCTGACTGTTTCGCCGTACGCTCAGATCGATTACAACTATTTCAACCGTCATCACTTTGAGGAAAAGACGGACTCCGGACCCGAACAGTTCTACAAACTCAGGGTCAATAAGGGCGACTTTCACAGCCTTCGGGGTCAGGTCGGCGGTCGAGTCGCGCTTGACATGTATCCAGGCGAACAGCAGTTGCGCATCGTCTTCAACGCCGCCTATATTCACGAGTTCCTCGACGGTATTTACGGCAAGACGCGCGTTTCCTTCCTCGGCTTGCCTTCCGCGCCGGCGTTTGATATTTACGGCAACAGCCTTGGTCGCGACTGGGCGGTTCTCGGACTTGGCGGGGAATGGGCGCCGATTCCCGCGCTTGACCTTTTCGCACGAGGCGACTACATCCTGAACAAGTACACGCGGAACCCGGGCGGATCCGCGGGACTGAAGTATCGGTGGTAACCCGCTTCCGTCCCGTCTGAATTCGTCGATGACTATCCTTAGGTTCCCTGTTTGGTTTTTGTTCAAATGACGTCGCTCCTTGAATTCGATTACTCCGTCGTTCGCGCCTGCCTGAATCATGAACGTTACGCGTGGGAGGATTTCGTCGATCGTTTTATGGACCTTACGCTCCATGTCGTCGAGCATACGGCCGAGCGTCGCGGTCAGCGAATCGACGACAATGAGAAGATCGAGCTCTGTGAAGCAATCTTCCGCGCGTTTCGTTATAACGACTACCAGCTACTGCGTGAGTTTTCGTTCCACAGCGCGGTTTCGACCTACCTGACGGTAGTCGCGCGCAGAATCGCGTGCGCGCTGCTCGCCGCAGAGTGAAACCGAGTCGGAAAAGCGCTCGCTCCTTGCATAAACTTCGGAAGTTGGTATATTTTTATATTCAATACCAATTTTCCGAAAAAACGCAGCCGGACGCTGGAGACCGCGTCTTCCAGCGCCCACGAGCGCGCGAGACCCGCTTCGAAACGGAAAACGGTTTGTTTTCTCTTTCGACGAGCTGTCTCCACGTCGACGACGCAACCTAAGACGCGTATAAGGAGCGAGGCAAATGCTTAATGCAGACGACCTGAAAGAAATGGGCGTAACCTTCGACGACGTTCTGCTCGAACCGCAATACAGCGAGGTTGTTCCTTCCGAGGTAAGCGTAAAGACGCAGCTGACAAGACGCATTTCGCTCAATATTCCGTTCATGAGCGCGCCAATGGACACGGTCACGGAGAGCAAGATGGCTATCGCGCTCGCTCGTCAGGGGGGCGTTGGCGTTATTCACAAGAACCTCAGGATCGAAGAACAGGTCGAGCAGGTCCGCCAGGTCAAGCGTTCCGCAAACGGCGTCATTCGCAACCCCGCGACCGTCGAGCCGCAGGCGGTCGTCCATGAAGTCGAAGAGATGATGGAGGAGCACGGGATCAGCGGCGTGCCGGTCGTGCAGAAGGACGGAACGCTCGCGGGCATCGTGACGAAGCGCGACCTTCAGTTTGCGCGGACTCCCGACTCTCCGATTACGGAGGTCATGACGAGCGACCGTCTTGTGACCTGGAAGGGCGATCTTTCCCTCGAAAAGGCGGAAGATATCCTGAAGGAAAAAAAGGTCGAGAAGCTCCTTATTGTCGACGAAGAGAACAAGCTCAACGGACTCGTAACGATCCGCGACGTGGCAATGCTTCGGAGATTTCCGCACGCGTGCCGGGACGATCTGGGCCGCCTTCGCGTCGGCGCCTCCGTCGGGGTGCACGACTATGATCGTATCGACGCGCTTGTCGCCGCCGGGGTTGATTTCCTCGTGGTCGACAGCGCGCACGGACATTCCAAGAACGTGATCGAGACGGTCAAGGCGATCAAGCAGAGATACGACATTGACGTAATCGCGGGCAACGTCGCGACGTATGAAGGCGCGAAAGCGATCGTTGACGCGGGCGCGGACGCGGTCAAGGTCGGGATTGGGCCAGGCTCGATCTGCACGACGCGCGTTGTTTCCGGCGTTGGCGTGCCGCAGCTCACCGCGGTTTCCCGCGCCGTGAGGGCGGTTCAGGGTTCCGACGTCAAGGTGATCGCCGACGGTGGAATCCGCTTTTCGGGCGACGTCGTCAAGGCGCTCGCCGCGGGCGCTCAGGTCGTGATGATCGGCAGCCTTTTCGCGGGCTTCGACGAATCTCCGGGCGACGTCATCCTTTCGCAGGGGCGTTCGTTCAAGACCTATCGCGGCATGGGATCGCTTGGCGCGATGGTTCGCGGGTCGAGCGATCGCTATTTCCAGAAGGGCAAGCCGTCGGGCAAGCTCGTTCCCGAAGGCGTCGAAGGACGCGTTCCCTATAAAGGCAAGCTGGAGTCGTTCGTTTACCAGATGGTCGGCGGCGTTCGCGCCGGCATGGGATACTGCGGCGCCAACACGATAGAAGAACTCAGCCAAAAGGCGAAGTTCATCCGCATCTCCACCGCGACGATTCGCGAGAATCATCCGCACGATATTTCGATCACCAAAGAAGCCCCGAACTACTCCCCCGGGAGCAGCTTTGCCGGCTGACGAGTCGTGAATTCCGTTTGCGACCTGTAAAACATATTTCCACGCGGCGACTCCGATCGCCGCGCGGTTCACTTCGCGTTTCAGCGCTCTTTTTATAACCCGACCTTCGCGACGGCCCCCCCTTGGGACGTTGCGGGTCACGCCTTTTCACGGATGAAAAGACGGTTCAACCTCAGCAGGAGGCGTTTCCATGACATTTCGTCGTCTTGACGGACGCGCGCGCGCTATCGCGCGGATGTTCGTCTTCTCTCTTTGCGTTGCGGCGCCCCTCTCCGGCGCGGTCTTCGCCCAGTCTGCCCCGCAGAAATCTCATTTCCGCGACGCGCGTCTTCTCAACATCCTCGCGGACGACGACGAGAAAGCGCCCGCCGTTGGGAACGGCGTCGTTTCCGCCGAACTTCGGGAATCGAAGGACGCCGCAAAGGACTCCAAAATTCGACCCGTAAGCGTCGCGAACCGCGCTCAGGCCGCGAAAGCCGATAAGAGCGGATCGACCAGAAGCGCGCGCGCGATCGCTCAGGCTCAGTACGCCGAGTCTCCGACCGCCGGCGTGACCGCGCAGCCTTTGGACGATCTTAGCCCGACCGACGGACCTTTCAACGACGTATGCCCTGATCCGAAGGACATGCCTTCGATTCTGGACGTTCCCTACAAGCTCATTCCGTCTCCCGGACCTTTGCCGGAGAGCTGCCCCCTTCCCGACGATCCGTACCAGCGCAAGGCGCCGACGCCGATTACCTTCACGTGGAAGGCGTCTTCGCTCTGTTACAAGCCGCTGTACTTTGAGGACGTCCAGCTTGAACGCTATGGTCATTACCGTAATCCGTGGCTTCAGCCGTTCCTCTCTCGCGCGCGCTTCCTCGTCACGATTCCTTGCCTGCCGTATCTGATCGGCGTCGATCCGCCCAATCAGTGCATTTACGATCTGGGATACTACCGACCGGGCAACTGCGCTCCGAGCATGATGCAACCGAT
>CACYBR010000001.1 GCA_902772705.1 uncultured Planctomycetota bacterium | reverse complement strand
TCAGAGAAGAGCGTCGCGGACAAGTTCCAGAGAATCTTTTGAACTGGCGCGGACTCAAATGAACGCGCTTGAAGCGCTCGCTCGTTTCGCAGATCAGGCGCATGAATACGCGCAGGTCCATCGTGAGGATAACGTCCGCCACGCCGAACGTGAATTCGTCGGATATCTCGCTTCAGTCTCCAGAAAAAGCGAAATGAAAAAAGCGCCCGACGGTTCTCAGGACGCTCAACGCCGCGCTCCTCAGAACGCCGACGAAAAAGAGCTTAACCGAGTTAAATCGGAAAGAGCGCCGATTAGCATGGTCGCCAGCGAGCTTCCTCCGTCGCCGCCACAAAGCGGGATCCATTTCAGCAACAACGTTGAAACGATAGAAAAGCCTGAACCAATCGCGCCCCTTAAAAAGCGCGCCGTTAAAGCGGACGCCCACGTCGGCAACGGCAACCCGGGTCTTTTCGTTGCGACTGCGGCAAGAAAGCGAATCGGAGAGCAGGTCGTTTTCCGCCCCGGCTCGATTGAGCCCCAAAAAGACGTCAACCAAAGCGTTCCCGACGAGATCGCCGTCAAAATCGCTCAACGCGCAAAACGTCGCACGTCCGCAGAGTTAGCGACGCTCAAACGCGAACAGGAATGGATTCGGGATGAAAAGCTTCTCGAACGACTCGTGGAAGAGGCGCGTTTCATCGACGACGTCGCTGTTTCTTACTACGAGCCGTTCATCCAGAGCGAAGAGGAAGAGTGGGACGAATCCGCGTTCGCCACCTCAGGAGCGTCCAGTCCTCAAACAGTCGTAGCCGGCGGCTTCGGAGACTATATGCCGCCGAACAACGGCGCCGCGTCCATGCGCTTCCAGACCCCTGCGTACGTCGCGCAACTCAATGAACCGCAACCTCCTGTCGCCGTCGCGCTTCCACAAAGCAGCGGAATTCCAGGGCGCCAGAGTTACGCGCCGCAGTCGCCTGTGAACAACGCCGCGCCAGCGCTTCAGCAGGCGCAACGACAGACTCCCGTGCTACAAACGCCCAACGCGACAACGCCGCAAGCGTCTCTTCAGCGTCGGAGCTCGACGCCAGAAGAACGCCTTGAGGCGGCGCGACGAGCCGGCGCGAACGTCGTCGAGCTTTCGCCCGAGCAGTATCGTCAGGCAGTCGCCACTGGATTGGGCCAGCAACCGCGTTGACGCTCTGACGAGAGAAAACGCGCGTCAATAATTGCACGGACCGTGCAGGAGCGCTAGAATCTGGGGAAGTTGATTCCAGCGCGCCTGACGCGGTCCGTGCCGTTATGCACGGCCTCCGGCGCGCAATTTGAAAGGGAACTTAAGAATGGGTAACTTTTACGACGAAACGGCGGCGCGCCTCAATAAAGCGCTCATGTATTGCGACGACACGAAAGCGGTCGTCGTTGGCGAAAAAACACTCGGCGCGGTCGGCGGCTTTTTCAAAAACCTTTTCAACGACTCGAAAGCAGTGGTCGTCGCCGACAAGACGACCTTTGAGATCGCCGGCCGGCAGGTTGTAAACGAGCTCGCCGCGTCGGGAATCGAAGTTGAGACGCCGTTTATTTACGACGTTCCTCACATGCACGCGGAAATGAGTCTGGTCGACGCGCTCAAACCGCGTCTGGCCGCGACCGACGCGATCGCCGTCGCGGTCGGTTCCGGTACGATCAACGATCTCTCCAAATACGCGTCCTCTCTCGTTGAACGTCCCTACATGGTCTGTGGAACCGCCGCGTCCATGGACGGCTACACGTCTTTTGGCGCGTCGATCGAATACAACGAGTGTAAGCAAACGTTCAGCTGCCCGGCGCCTCGCGGAGTCCTCGTCGACATGGACGTCGTCTGCAAAGCCCCGCAGAAGATGAACGCCGCTGGTTTTGCCGATCTGATCGCGAAGATCCCCGCCGGCGCGGACTGGATTATCGCCGATCTTCTGGGAACGGAACCAATCGACTCGATCGCGTGGAGTCTGGTCCAGGATTCCCTTCGCGACTGGGTCTCGAATCCGGAAGGCGTCGCCGCTGGCGATCGCAAAGCGCTAACCTCACTTATCGAAGGGCTCATTATGAGCGGCCTGGCAATGCAAAAGGCGAAAACCTCGCGCACCGCGTCTGGCGCTGAGCACCAGTTCAGCCACCTCTGGGACAACCAGCGTCATACGTACAACGGCGAGGCGCCGTCGCACGGCTTCAAGGTCGGAATCGGCACAATCTCAACCTCGGCGCTCTATGAACGGATCCTCGCAAGCTGGACGGAAGCGACTTTCGATTACGCGATCGCGCACGCCGATGAAAATTTCCGGTCCTGGGATATTATCGAAAAGGAACTCGAAGATCACTTTGGAACGACGGGCCTGTATGAAACGGTCAAACGGGAATGTCGAAAAAAATACGTCGAGCCTCAGGAGCTTAAGCGACGTCTGGCGCTCTTCCGCGACTCTTGGAACGAACTCAAACCCAAACTTCAGGCGCAGCTCATGCCCGCGTCCGAGATTCAGCAGATTATTCACAAGGCGGCCGCTCCCTCGATCCCGGAAGAAATCGGTATCGAACGCGAGCGTCTCCACAAAACATACCGACTGGCGCAGCAGCTCCGTTACCGTTACAACGTCCTCGACTGGACCCACGACCTTGGTCAGTGGTCCGAAATGGTTGACGCGCTCTTCCTGCCCGGCGGCTTCTGGGCGAAGTAATCCGAAACGGAAACGACTGATTCAAATAAAGATAAAATACTAAAACGAATGGGTTGCAGTTTCCGAGAAACTCATCCTTGAGGAAAACCGCGTCGTGTTGCTCGCGACGCGGTTTTCTTTTTCTCCGGGACGCCTTCATGAAGCGTTCGGAGCGACCAGAACGGGGATTCCGACCTTGCCGACAAAGTTGTAGAAGATTCTGTCGGTCCATCTCCAGCGACAGGAAGATTGTCTGCTTCTTCCTGTCGCCGGTCGATTCTTTCTTCCATCACGGCGAATTCCGTTTTCAGCCGTGCGTTCGCTTTTCGCTATCGTCCTTATGCTCCTTTGCCTGCGCCAGAGCTTCCGGTCTGTTCTTTGCGTGCTGACGGCGTCCATTCTCCCTAAGAAGCTTCAGCGCCTTTCCGGGTCGGAGCGGTCGTTTCATGAATGCATTCCGGCACGATTTTCGCCTCGCCTCTTCCCGGATTGTGTCGTCATCGTCTCCTCATTAGCTGTTGTTATTGTTGTTATTGTTAGAACTCCCGCCGCCAGAACTCCTGTCGACGTCTGTGCTCGAGTCAGGCGTCATCGTCACTTTCAGCGCGTTCCAGCTGAGAAGCAATTCGTCGACGCCTGTTTTCGCCATAACGGCCAGATAAATCTGCGGCGCGACGTCTGACGCTTCAGGCGAACACAACTTAATGAGCTGCTTTGTTCCAACAACCGTATTGCCGGCGTCCTTTTTCAGATGCTGGTATAGCGTTTCAATCTGACCAGGCGTAAGCGAATAGTAATCGGCGAACTGGTTCAGATTGAACCGAAGTACAAAATCCTCATACGTTTTGATAGGATTCATTTTGTCCTCCCTTCTTCTTGCATGGACAGATAGTAAAACTCGATGTTCTGGAATGGAAGATCCATGGCCTGCATATGATAAAAGGCGTTGTTTTTCTGCTTCGCGTAATGGATATCCCGAAGAGCAGAAGTGGTAAAAAACAGATTATTCGCTTCTTCGGTGGAAAAACAGTCGCTATATCGTTTGAAAAGATGGCTGATATCCAGAACGTAGTATTCCTCTTCGTTAATGGACTGCCGCTCCAACACGCTGAAATAAACCATTTCGTTGACGACATGTCGTTGTTTCGCGCGGCCTTCATCCCCATAACGAACGTAGTCGCCAGCGAGTATTTGGATATAGAGGGAATTGTTAATCGGTTCCGCGCACTCTGCCTGCATGACTTCTTTTCGTATCTTAATATAAATAGAGCTTGCCGGCGTTATGCACACATAATCTCGC